>JBKBOF010000234.1:3548-3796 GCA_046294955.1 Paracoccaceae bacterium | reverse complement strand
ACCCTTTCGCGTGTCTGTCACATAACTTGGGTACCCGCGTCGAAAAGCGCGCTATGTGGCCTCTTGGCATTTGCGGACTTCGACAAGACCAATCTCGATCACGACCGGCCACTGCTCAGGTCATCATGCGGCGGTCATCCCGCCGTCAACGGTGTAGGCTGCTCCGTTGACGTAGGCGGCATCCTCGGATGCGAGGAACGCCACGACCCCCGCCACTTCGTCAGGGGTGCCATAGCGCTTCATCGGGA
>JBKBOF010000234.1:0-3538 GCA_046294955.1 Paracoccaceae bacterium | reverse complement strand
ATCATGCGGCTTTCGATCGGGCCCGGGTTGATACAGTTCACGCGGATGCCCTTTTCACCCCATTCCACCGCTGCCGCCCGTGTCAGACCGAGAACGGCATGCTTACTGGCGATGTAGGCACAAAGGCCTGCCGAACCGGTCAACCCGGCCACGCTGGACGAATTGATGATGCTGCCGTGGCCTGCCTTTGCCATGACCGGGATCACCAGTTTCAGCCCAAGGAAGATACCGGTCACGTTGACCTCCATCACCTTGCGAAACCCCTCGGTCGGAAAATCGGGGATGGGGGCAACCGGGCCTTCAATCCCCGCATTGTTGAAGAAGATGTCGATGGTGCCGAATTTCGCGACAGCTGCGGCCACGACTTTCCCGAACGCAACCTCATCCGTCACATCCGCTTCCACGACCAACAGGCGTCCCTCATCCGGGATCGCGGCACGCAGCGGCCCGAAATCCGCGCCCGCAATGTCGGTGGCGGCAATCAATGCGCCCCGGGCGGCAAGCAATCTGGCGGTGGCCATGCCGATGGCACCTGCGGCGCCAGTGATGAGGGCAATCTTGCCGGTCAATGTGTGGGTCATTGTCGATCCTTTTCAGTAAATCCGGCGACTGCATCACAGCGACGGCAATAGATCCGTCCACCCGATGCACGGGACTAGGGGGACAGGCGCATCGGGTGAAGCGGGTTTTTCCCGGTGGTGGCATCGGGGAAGAGGCTGCCACAAGGTCGTGCCTGATGATGAACTTTCACGCAGGCCCCTGCACTGCTTCAGGTTGGTGTTTCGACACCCGACCAGAGTTCTTTTTGCCCGGCAGACGGTTCTCAGGTGCCAATGGCTCCATGCGCACCTGCGTGCCAGCGGCCCCCTCGACGATCCTGCGCGCGTCCTGCAACCGTCCGATCCCGGCCATCGTGCCACCCGCCCGAACAAAATCGCAGGCGGCGGTGATCTTTGGCCCCATCGAACCTGTGGCAAAAGTCATCGCGTCCAGCGCATCCGGCGTGATGCTGCCGATTGCCGCCTGATCCGGCCCGCCCCAATCGCGGAACACCGCCTCGACATCGGTCAGCATCAACAGCACGTCAGCGTCCAAAGCCTGGGCCAGCAGGGCCGAGGTGCGGTCCTTGTCGATCACCGCCTCGACGCCCTCCATATTGCCGTCTGCACCACGCACCACCGGGATGCCACCACCGCCCGCGCAGATCACGCAGACCCCGGCCTCGACCAGCAGGCGGATTGGCCGGATGCCCAGAATCGCAATCGGCAGGGGGGATGGCACGACACGGCGCAACCCACCCTTGGATTCCTCGACCATCGACCAGCGGTGTTCGGCGCGGATCAGCTTGCCTTCTTCGGCGGTGTAGACCGGGCCGATGGGTTTGGTGGGCTGGTCAAAGGCGGGGTCCGCCGGGTCCACCTCCACCCGCGTCAGCAGCGTGGCGCAATCGGTGCCGGGTGGCAGCGCGTTCATCAGCTCCTGCTCGATCAGATAGCCGATCATGCCCTCGGTCTCGGCCCCCAGAATATCCAGCGGCCAGAGCGTTTCCGGCGCGTAGGCTGCGGCCTGCAAGGCCATCAGCCCCACCTGCGGGCCATTGCCATGTGCGACGATGATCTGATGATCGCGCGCAAGATCGGCCAATGCTGCGGCCGCGATGCGCACATTTGTGTGCTGCGCCTCTGCCGTCATCGGCTCGCCGCGCTTCAGAAGGGCATTGCCGCCAAGGGCCACGACGATACGCATCACGCGGAACCGATGGTGGCGACAAGAACCGCCTTGATCGAATGCAGCCGGTTCTCCGCCTGATCAAAGACCTTGGACGCGGAGGATTCGAACACCTGGTCGGTGACCTCCATGCAGTCGATGCCATAGGTCTGAAAGATCTTTTCACCGGTCTTGGTGTCGCGGTTGTGGAAAGCCGGCAGGCAATGCAGGAATTTGGTGTGCGGATTGCCCGTCAGGTCCATCACTCCTTGCGTGACGGTGAAGGGCGACAGGAGCGCGATGCGTTCGGCCCAGACCTCCTCCGGTTCGCCCATCGACACCCAGACGTCGGTGTAGATGTAATCGCAGCCCTCCACGCCCTCGGCCAGCTTTTCGGTCAGGGTGATCCGCGCGCCGCTGGATTCCGCCAGTTTGCGGCATTGATCCACCAGCGCGGCGTCGGGCCACAGGCTTTGCGGGCCGCAAAGCCGGACATCCATGCCGATCAGGGCCGCACCCACCATCAAGGAGGTTCCCATGTTGCTGCCGGTGTCACCGACGAAACAGAAGGCGATGTCCGACAAATGCTTGTGGGTGAATTCCCGCATGGTCATCAAATCGGCGAGGATCTGCGTCGGGTGAAACTCGTCCGTCAGACCGTTATAGACCGGGACGCCGGCAAACTCCGCCAGCGTTTCCGCCTCGGCCTGCCCGAAGCCGCGATATTCGATGGCGTCATAATAGCGGCCCAGCACGCGGGCCGTGTCCTTCATCGTCTCCTTGGTGCCGATATGGCTGCCCGATGGACCGAGGTAGGTGACATGCGCGCCCTGGTCAAAGGCCGCCACCTCAAAGGCGCTGCGGGTCCGCGTGCTGTCTTTTTCAAAGATCAGCGCGATGTTCTTGCCTTTGAGGAGCTGCTTTTCGGTGCCGGTGGCTTTCGCCTCTTTCAGGCTGGCCCCAAGGCGCAGCAAAAAGCGCAACTCGTCAGGCGAAAAGTCGAGCAGTTTCAAAAAACTGCGGCCGTGCAGGTTTTGCGGCATGGGTTCGTCCTTTCAGAAGGGGGTGTCAGAGCGCGTCGCGGATCAAGGGGCAGGACATGCAGTGCGACCCGCCGCGCCCGCGGCCCAGTTCGGCACCGGAAATGGTGATGACCTCGACCCCCGCCTTGCGCAGCAGGGTGTTGGAGTGTTCGTTGCGCTCATAGCCCACCACGACGCCGGGGCTGATGCACAAGAGGTTGTTGGCGTCATCCCATTGTTCGCGCTGCGATTCATAGGCATCGCCGCCTGTCGGGACGGTGCGCAGTTTCTTGATGCCAAGCGCGTTTGCGACAACATCAAGGAATGGGGCGGCTTCGGTGGTCACTGTGACCCCACCCTTGTCATCGGGCCGCAACGAATACGTCTGGATCGCGTCGGCAACCTCGGCAAAAACCGTCACCAGATCGCGGTCGCAAAAGGTGAAGACAGTATCGAGATGCATCGACGACCGGGCGCGTGGAAACTGGCAAGCGATCACCCGTTCCGCGCCGCCGCCCGCGAACAACGCGCGCGCCAACTGGCCCACCGCCTGCGGCGTGGTGCGTTCACCCATGCCGATCAAAACCACGCCATTGCCGATGGGGGCCACATCGCCGCCTTCCAGCGTGGCGAGACCGTGATCCACCATCGGATCGCCGAACCAGATCGGGAAACCGGCATCCTTGAAATCGGGGTGAAACTTGTAGATCGCGGCAAGGTTCAGCGTTTCAAGCCGCCTTGCAGGCCAGAACATCGGGTTCAGCGTGACGCCACCGTAGATCCAAGCCGACGAATCCCGCGTGAAGATC
>JBKBOF010000233.1:0-3810 GCA_046294955.1 Paracoccaceae bacterium | reverse complement strand
AATTGATGATGCGCTACAGCCTGCTGGCGACCCGGTACGAATATGCGTTCCACGGGCCTGCCGTCGAAACGAAGAGGAGTTCGGGAGTGCAGTCCAAAGCTATCACCTATTCCAACAATCCGGGCCTTGCCGCGCGCGGACGTGCAACGTTCATCGCGCTCGGCCTTGGCCTCACGCTCGCGCTGGGTCACGCGCAAGGGGCTTTTGCCCGCGCGCCCGACAGTTTTGCTGAACTTGCCCAACAGATCAGCCCGTCGGTCGTGAACATCACCACCTCTGCCGTCGTCTCTGGCCCGGCCTCAGGTCGGCCAATGGTGCCCGAGGGCAGCCCGTTTGAAGATTTTTTCCGCGATTTCATGGATCGCAACGGCCGCGGGGGTGAGAATGCCCCGCGCCGGTCCGAAGCCCTGGGGTCGGGTTTTGTAATTTCGGAAGACGGCTTTATCGTGACGAACAACCACGTCATCGAAAACGCAGACGAGATTGAGATAGAGTTCTTTTCCGGCAAGCGCCTGAAGGCAAAATTGGTCGGCACCGACCCGAAAACCGACATTGCCCTGCTGAAAGTCGAAAGCACCGATCCGCTGCCCTATGTTGCCTTTGGCAACTCTGACGTGAGCCGCGTCGGTGACTGGGTCGTGGCCATGGGCAACCCGCTTGGCCAAGGCTTTTCGGTCAGCGCCGGGATCATCTCGGCGCGCAATCGGGCGCTGTCCGGCACTTATGACGACTACATCCAGACCGATGCCGCGATCAACCGGGGAAACTCGGGTGGTCCGTTGTTCAACATGGATGGTCAGGTGATCGGTGTGAACACTGCAATCTTGTCGCCCAATGGTGGGTCGATCGGGATTGGCTTCTCGATGGCGTCGAACGTGGTCACGAAGGTCGTGAACCAGCTGAAGGAATTTGGTGAAACCCGTCGTGGCTGGCTTGGGGTCCGCATTCAGGACGTGACGCCAGACGTCGCCGAAGCCATGGGTCTGACCGAAGCCTCGGGTGCCCTCGTGACGGACGTGCCCGATGGTCCGGCCAAGGATTCGGGTATCATTGCCGGTGACGTGATCACCCAGTTTGACGGCAAGCCGGTGCGCGACACCCGTGACCTGACGCGGCGTGTGGCTGACAGCCCGGTGGGACAGGGCGTGCCTGTGATCGTGCAACGGGAAGGCAAGACCGAAACGCTGCAAGTTACCCTTGGCCGTCGTGAAGACGCCGAAGCTGCCGAGGCCGTGCCTGCTGCCGCAGCCAAGCCAGAAGAACCCAAAGAAGCCGAACTGCTTGGAATGACGCTTGCTCCGGTCACGGATGAGATGAAACAGGCGCTGAACCTGCCCGCCGATACCGAAGGTTTGGCGGTTGGCAAGGTGGACCCGGCCTCGGAAGCTTATGCCAAGGGCCTGCGGGATGGCGACATTATTACCGAAGCCGGTCAGCAAAAAGTGTTGCGCCTGAAGGATCTGGAGGATCGGATCATCGAAGCCAAGGATGCCGGCCGCAAATCGATCTTGCTATTGGTGCGCCGTGCAGGAGATCCGCGGTTCGTTGCACTGGCGATCGAGTAACCCGGGTTAACATCGGAAGGACGCGCGGCATGCTTTGCCGCGCGTTTTTCTTTGCCGTCAGAAGTATGCCGCCGTGCCGCCGATTTCGCGCAACAGGCGGGATCGGAAACTGGACATCCATTCCACCCGCTCCTCCGCAATGACCCGGCCCGTTGAGGTGTGCATGGTTTGTGCAAGGCCGAAAAGTTTCACCTCCAGATGGTCCAGCGCATAGGTCCGGTCATCCAGCGACCGGTGCAACGCCAAAGGGTCTTCTGCGTGCACCAGTGCGCGCCCCACGGCCCCCGATACCGCAAACATCCGCGCAAGCCCTATGGCACCCAAAGCGTCCAATCGATCTGCATCTTGCAAAACACGCGCCTCGGACGTGCGGGGGGCAAGGGCAGCGGAAAAACTGTGGGCCTCGATGGCATGGGTCACAAGGGCAATACGCGCGGGTGGCCAAGCATGCGATGCCAGCCAATCTGCCGCAACCTGCGCCGACAGCGAAGCAGCATCGGCCCGGTTGGGCGCATCCTTTGGCAGGTTCACCACATCGTGGAAAATCACTGCCAGATGCAAGGCGTCCACGTCCAGCCCCGGTTCATCAGCCATGATCTGCTGACAATTGCTCCAAACCCGGTCAATATGGCCCAGATCATGCGCCGCGTCCTGCGCACCCGCCCATAGACGGACAAGTTCTGCCCGTGCCGATTGAATAAGATCGGTCACCGCGTGCCCAGCTCGGTGGTGACTAACCCCAATTCCCGCGCCGCCGTCAGCGACAGGCGGTCGCTTTCCAGGCCGCGCTCGGCCTGAAACCGGCGCAACGCCGCCTTGGTGGGCATGTCCATCTGACCGCTCAGCGGCAGCTTATACAGACCCCGTGCCTTCAGCGCACGTTGCAGACTGGCGACGAACTCTACCGTCATTTCCGACGGGCATGGGCTTCGGAACCAGATTTCCTCACGCTCTTTCAAGATTTTCTGGCGGGTTTCGGTCTGGAACACCGCCGGGGCAAGCACGCGACCATCCTGCGCACGCCGTTCTGGCGATACCAGAACCTGTTGGCTGACCGTTTCAATCACCATGGGTGTCACGTCGGATGCCCAGCACGCCCCGGCAGGTCCTTTTGGCGGGCCGGGCGTGGTCAGACGTACAAGATCTGCCGAAAGATCGGCACGGCCGGGGGTTTCGGGCACGCCAACTGGCTGGCAAGCCACCACAAAGAGGGCAGCCGCAACGATGATCCATGTCGTGTGGCGCGTCATGTCACCGATCAATCCTGCCTGCACCGGTTTATCCGGTTTGTGGAACGGGTATACCACGCTCTCTTCCGGCAGCCTAGCACCCGTCGGCACCGCATGGTGCGGCGTTGCACCGTGGCAACCATGGCAGATCAGGGTTGATCCCCGGCCCTTGTGCCGTCAAAGCGGAATGCCGGGTCCAACAGGCGATCAAGCATCGGGCTGATGTCTTCGATCTGTGTGGCCACCACATGCACCACGCCCGCGTCGCGTTGCAACCGGCCCGTCACCCGCAACAGGCGTCCGGCGATCACCGCCCGACGAAAGCGTTCATAGACCTTGGCCCAGACCACCACATTGCAGGTGCCGGTTTCGTCTTCCAGCGTCAGGAAAATCACCCCCTTCGCCGTTCCCGGTCGCTGCCGTACCAGCACAAGCCCTGCGACGCACACCATGGCCCCTGCCGATGGCTCGACCAGCCGTGCCGCCGGCAAAGCCGCCGGAGGCCGGGGCCAACTGTTGGGGGGTGGCGTGACAGCCAACCAATCAAGAGGCGCAAATGAAGGTGACATAAGAACAATAATAGAACATAGAGGGATGAATTCCAACCCCTGCCCCTCTGGCAAAGGCGGTTGATTTGGCCTATGTCCAAAACAAAGCGCCAGATTGCGAAAAAGGGACGAAGACAGACGATGGCCAAGATCAAATATGTGGAATACGGCGGCAAGGAACATATCGTGGATGTAGCCACGGGCCTGACAGTGATGGAAGGTGCCCGCGACAACGGCATCCCGGGGATCGAGGCGGATTGCGGCGGGGCATGTGCCTGTTCGACCTGCCATGTCTATGTCGCCCCCGAATGGGTTGACCGTCTTCCGAAAAAGGACAGCATGGAAGAAGATATGCTGGACTTCGCCTATAAACCCGATCCATCACGGTCACGGCTTACCTGCCAGATCAAGGTGACCGATGCGCTGGATGGTCTTGTCGTCCATATGCCTGAAAAGCAGATCTGATGC
>JBKBOF010000232.1:0-3826 GCA_046294955.1 Paracoccaceae bacterium | reverse complement strand
GTCCAATTCACTAGATAGACAGTAACCTCGGCGGAATCGTAACGGCCTGCAACAATGTCTTCCTCGGTTACTGAGGAGGCAGACAAAGCTCCCGTAGCCTCTGAATTGTCCACCGCCATGCCAGTTGTTTGTTGAAAGGCGAGGGCCGTCATACCGGTCCGAGCAGCAAACACTACGTTGTCAAAAACGAGGTCATCATCATGATCAGTAAACCCGAGAATTACCCCATCTTTGCGACGTACCAACCAAGCCCGACAGACAGTAGTTGATCCGGTTTCGAAATGTTTTTTCAATTCCTCCTGCATCAGATTCTCACCTCCACAACAGGCACATCTGGCACTTCACCAGCCTTAAAAGACGCAACTGATGTCATGATCATATCTGTGTCAAATCTGACCGGGACGTCAAACTCAAATCCAGCCGTGACGGACACTCCAATATCTGGGGGAACCGTGAATACGATTTCACCTGATATTGGATCCACTTCAAATTCTTGCCCCTCAATCTTCGGATCCAGAGCAACAGCTGCGAGCACCGTTCCAAGAACTGGTTTCGTAATACGCCTGGTATAGGTCTGCTCGCCAGATCGATACGTCTTGGCTAAAGAGAACTCCCGTTTTTGTCCATCGCCGATACCAATGACTTGATCAATTGGCGTGGGCCTTTCGGATGGCGGGCACGACTTGAAGTCTGACCAATCCTTCCAACGGAATCCGTGCATTCGTCCTCGGCGTGCCTCGAAGAACGAGATCAATGTGTCGACATCATCCAAGGTGCGTAGTCCGGCCCCTGCCTCATAGCGACGGCGCGAATGCGCCCAAGGTGTATTTCTTTCTTCAAAACCGTTGGAAAGTGTAACAACAGATGTAAGCCTTTCCGGACCACCAATTGATCCAAAGCTTAGATTGGTCGGGAATCTAATTTCATGAAACGCCATTTCTGGTCTCCTCAACGATTTCGTTGGCCGCGTGCCAAGGCCCGCGACGCTTGCGCTGCAATCTGGCTTTGGCTGCGCTGAAAGCCCTGCACGTCAGGTGTCTTAATATTCATCACGATGGTCACCGGGCGGCTGCCACCCGCTGACTGCACACCAAGTCGCCCATCTGCGCCCCGTGTAAGTGGCATGATGGCCTCCGGACCCGCTTCACCCATCAAGCCTCGCCCGCCCCGCATCGGAAACGTCGTCGGACTGGCAACCACGCCCCCTTTGGCAAACGGCATGACCCTACCTTGCGCAAACGCGCTGCCATTCTTGAATGGTAGAATGCTACCCATCATCGAATTGATGCCTTGTGCTACCAGCCCGCCCAAGGCACCCTGCACCGGACGCATTGCTGCATTGTAGACGCCCGTGATCATGGATTGAGCGACCATCCGCAGAGCATCCGACAGCTTGAGTCCGTCAAAGATCAATCCGTCGAAAGCTCGGCGCAAACCGCCCCCGATGCCATTCGACAACGTGTTCACTTCGCGCCCGGTGAACAACATGGTTTCCTGCATGCGCGCAAGTTCGCCTTCGAAAACAGAAACCATCGCCGTCGATGCTCCAAGTGTCGCTTCCAGCGCTGCAGCCTGATCCTGAAGGTCTTCAATCTGTCCCATTCGCCATACCTTTCACTGTATCGGGAAAGGCTGCGGCCATCTCAGCCAGCCGCGCCCGTGTCAGGGGTGGGCTTGCGGCGTCGGCCCCCAACATGATCCTCAATTCTACGGGGCTCAATCGCCAGAACACTGCAGGTTCCAACCCCAAACCATGCAAGCCAACCCGGATCAGACCGGGCCAGTCGATTGCGCTCATTTCTCACCTGGTAGTGTAAACGCTCGTGCCAGCAGTTCCGCCGCGATTCTGGCTGCCTCCATGGGACCACCACCAACTTCGACAGTCTGCAAGTCTGATGCTGACCCGGACCATCCACCACCACGCAATCCGGCAACGAGCAGTGCAATGACATCGCGGGCAGAAAATCCGCCGGACTCAAAGCGCTGCACAAGACCAATCAGCGATCCTGCTTCCAGTGCTTCTTCAAGTTCGGCCAAAGCCCCTAACGTCAGCTTTGCCACATGACGGTGGCCATCTAGAACCACTACCACTTCGCCTGCCCAACGGTTTGCCATCACAACGCCACGAAAGTCAGCTCACCGGCCGATGCCAGCGACATTTCATAGGTTGCCTCTCCGTTGTGACTGCCGGCATACTCGATCGAACTGATCTGGAACGGGCCCTGCACAATGCCAAAATCAGGAATGATCACTTGGAATGCCGGCACCTCACCATCAAAGAAAATTTGACGTGCGCGTTCGTCTGTATTTGCGTCTCTGAAAACGCCAGAACCCGAGATGGATGCCGACTTAACGCCAGCACCGCCCAACAATTCACGCCAGCCGCCCGCACTTTCGAGGCTGGTAACATCCACAGTTTCCGCGTTGAAACTGATACGCGTCGCGCGCAATCCAGCGACGGTTTCGAAAGTGCCGTCTCCTGTCAGATCAACTTTCAACAGCAGATCTTTCCCGCTTTGTACCGCCATCTCATTCTCCTGGTGTTTTGAAAGTTCTGATCGCTAAATCTCGACACGCACACGAAAGGTCAGATCCACCCGCCGCACATCTCCGTCTTCCAGACGCTTTGCCACTGCCTTCACAAACCGAATTCCGACGATCCTTCCGATACTCATGGCAGGTGCTGCATCGACAAGAAGATCGGATAAGGTCGCCGCAACCGACTTCGCGGCAAGAAAGCCCGTCGCGTCGCTGATGACGCTGATCATGATCCGATGCTCCGCCCCACCACTTGTCTTGTCCGACTGGTCCAAGACCTCTTCCGGTCCGATCAACACAAATGTACCGCTACCGCCACCGGGCGGAACGGCATCAACCACCATCACGCCCGCCAGCGCCGGCGCGCTGGACAGCAAGCCATAGATCGATGCCTGAAGAGCTGCCGCTGCTTCGTAGCTCATGTTGGTTCCTCTTCGCGCACAAAGCAGGTTAGATAGTGACCGGTGGGGTCTTGTTCCGTCACGGCAAGAACCCGGAACACTCGGCCACTTTCGCGCAGGCGCTCGCCGGCAGCGGGTCTGCGCGCGGAACCGTCTGGTGCCCCGCGTACCGTGATCCGATAGGGGATGCTGGAAAGTGTGATTTCTTCGCCGCCTGCATCCCGACCCGTACCCGGTACGATCTCGGCCCAAATACTGCCAATATCCTGCCAGACGATCGAAAAGCCTCCTGCACCATCAGGCGAAGTCACCGGGCGCTCCAGCCGCAAAAGCCGGTTCAACCGCACCACTTTCATGCGCTTCTTCCCCCCAAAACGCGAACCGTTCGCCAGCGTTCGATAAGCGCTTGTACCGCCATAGGAAGTGCCGGGCCGCCACGGCCACCATCATGTCGCGCTTCATAGAACTCTGCGGCCAAAAGCATCACAGCCTGTGCAAGATCGACTGGCACGGCGGCCCACTCGGCCCCGAAACCAGCATCGAAGACGATTTCGACGGCCCCGCCTTCGGGGATCGTCGGCAAGATTCCCCTTGCCCCAATCAGGCGCGGGCGCGCGATATCCGGCTCCAGACGATACTGATCGTCTGCCTGAACCGTCGCCACGGAATTTGCATCGAGGATTGTCACCGAAACCAGTGCGGCCACGGGGGCCGTCGGCAAGGCCTGTGCGCCACGCACGTCTCTCCAACGGGAAAGTCGCAGCAAGAACCGTCGCGCCAACAGAGCTTTTCCGGTGCGCCCTTCGATGGCGGCCATCGCCGCCCGCAGATGTGCCACAACAAGCCCGTCCTGCATCCCGTCATCGGCAAAGCCGGTGCCCAAACGC
>JBKBOF010000231.1:0-3853 GCA_046294955.1 Paracoccaceae bacterium | reverse complement strand
ATTGTCAGTATGGGCCATACCGAATGTACCTTTGCCGAGGCCGAAGCCGCCATCGCTGCGGGCGCCCGATGTGCCACGCACCTGTTCAACGCCATGAGCCAGCTTGGAAACCGCGAGCCGGGTTTGGTCGGGGCGGTGCTGACCCACGACATTGCAGCGGGGCTTATCGCGGACGGCATCCACGTTGCCCCGGCAGCACTGCGTGTCGCCCTGTCGGCGCGGCCGGAGGGCTTGTTCCTTGTCTCGGACTGCATGGCCGCCGCCGGGAGCGATCAGACCGAGTTCACCCTTGGCGGTCGCAGGATCCTGCGCCGCGATGGGCGCCTGACGCTTGAAGATGGCACCTTGGCCGGGGCTGACCTTAGCCTGCCGCAGGCCGTGGCGGTGATGGTCCACCAGATCGGATTGCCGCCCGAGCGCGCGCTTGCGATGGCCACACAGACCCCGGCCAACCTGATCGGGCGCAATGATCTGGGTCGGCTGTGCAACGGTGCACGGGCCGATCTGGTGCATCTGTCTGACGACTTTCGCGTGCTTGCAGTCTGGCAGGATGGTGAAAAAAGGCTCTAACCTTGCCAGTTCCAAAGTTTGTGCGCCTGTTCAGCACTATAGCGCCCCAATCGCACATCCTCGGCAATCAGGGCCGGGTCGCGCTGCGCCGGGTCGCCAAAGCCACCGCCACCTGGGGTGCGCACCCGCACTCTGTCGCCGGGGCTCAAGACGATATCCTGCGCCTTAGACAGATGCGGCGGCACATAGGTATCATTCCCCCGGATAACCTCGACCCGGTTCAACGCGCCGTTCGCGCCGCCAACCGCACCCAATGGGCCGCTGCGGCCATGATCCATCACAAAACTGGCCCGCGCCTCGCCGCGTAGAAGTTCGATCTCGTAGTCCAACCCAAAGCCACCCCGATGCGCCCCGGCCCCGCCGCTGCCTTCGTGCAGCGCGTAGCGGCGATACAGCACCGGAAACTTCTGTTCCATGATCTCGACCGGCGGAGCCTTGGAAATTCCGATTGTCGAACAGCCGTTCGACAGCCCGTCGTGATCGGCATTGCCACCATAGCCGCCGCCGGAAATCTGATACATCACATAGTCTTTCCCAGTCGCCGGATCGTGCCCGCCAAGCCCGAAATTCCCGCTGGTCCCGGCGGGTGCGGCGGTCACGCGGTCAGGAATGGCCTGAACGAGCGCCGCAAAAACCGCCTCGGCAATCCGCTGGCTGACCTCAGCCGCGCAACCCGACACCGGGCGGGGGTATTGTGCATCCAGAAAGGTGCCTTCGATCCCGGTGACTTGCAAAGGTTTGAACGCCCCGGCGCTGATGGGCACATCGGGAAAGATGTGACGCATCGCCAGATAGACCGAAGACAGCGTGGTGGCGCGAACCGAATTCATCGGTCCCATGCATGGCAAGGAACTTTGCGCAAAGTCGAACGTCAACTCTCCGTTGGCTTTTGTCACTGCAAGCGCAATTGTCAGCGGCTGATCAACCACACCATCGGAATCCACAAAGGCATCGGCGCGGTAAACCCCATCCGGGATCAGGCCGATCATTGCCCGCATCTGCTGCGCCGCCCGCACCCGCATGGCTGCAATGGCCTCGGTGACGGTGGCATCGCTATAGCGGTCCAAAAGACTTGCCAAACGCTCGGCCCCGACCAAAAGCGCGCTGGCTTGCGCCTGCACATCTCCGATGCGCTGCTCTGACACGCGGATGTTGGAGCAGATGATTTGCCAGATTTCCGTGTCCAACACGCCCCTTTTGAACAGCTTTACCGGTGGAATACGCAATCCCTCTTGTTCCGCGCTGATCGCACTGGCCGAAAATCCGCCCGGCACGGCGCCGCCTGTATCCGGCCAGTGCCCGGTGTTCGACAGCCAGCAAAAGATCTGCCCGCCACGCCAGACCGGCATGGCAAAGCGCACATCCATCAGATGCGTCCCGCCAAGGTAGGGGTCGTTCACAATGTAGATATCGCCCGGCTCTGGTGCCGCTGTCACACCGTCCCTGATCCGGTCGATCAACGTCCGGGTGGAAAACTGCATCACACCGACAAACACGGGCAGTCCCTTTGACCCTTGCGCAATCAGGCTGCCATCGTCAGCGCCGTAGATTCCATCGGACCTGTCGTCCGCCTCGGCAATCACCGGGGAAAATGCTGCGCGGCTGAAGGTCAGGTCCATCTCGTCGCAGACCTGTTGCAGACCCGCCTGAATGACGGCCAAAGTCACGGGATCAACCATGTGGCACCTGAACGATAAGATTTCCATCCATATCTGACGCAACACGGCAACCGGGATCCACCACGATGGTTGTGTCCATCTGTTCAATGATCGCGGGACCGCTCAGTGTCAGATCCAGCGGCAGATGATCGCGCCAGTAAACGGGCGTATCCACCCAAGCGCCAAACCACACCGGGCGGTAGGACGCGGGCTGGGCTGTGTCGCGTCGCTCTGCACGGTCGATCAGCGCCGACAGGTCCATTTCGGGCCGCTGCCCGATGACCGAGACATTGAGGTTCACCAGATTGGCCTTGATGGTCGGCAACGCCACCCGGAACCGGTGGTGATAAGCGGCCTCGAACAGATGTTGCAGGTCAGCGCGTGATGGCGCGCCATCCGGCAGGGCCACGCGCAAAAGATGTGTCTGCCCGACAAATTGCATATCGGCCGAATATTCGGCACGAACAGAAGTCAGTTGTATGCTTTCGGCACCAATCAGGCGACGCCCTTCGGTTTCCTGAGCGGCCAAAACTGCATGCACAGTGTCTATATCCACATCATCCAAAGGGCGATTGAGTGTGCGGACGAAATCTTGCCGCAGGTCGGCGACCACGCAGCCCAGTGCATTTGTGATGCCGGGGCGCGCGGGAATCAGAACGGTCGGCACCGCCAATTCGCGCGCCAACGCCACGGCATGCAGCGGCCCGGCCCCACCAAAGGCAAAAAGCACGAAATCCCGCGGGTCGGCGCCCATGCTGATCGACACCATTCGGATTGCGCCCGCCATATGGGTATTGGCAATCCTGACGACAGCTTCGGCTGCCTGTTCCACGGACAGGCCCAGTGGTTCTGCGATCTGGTCCTGCATGGCCTGAAGTGCGGCATCGACGGCCTGACCAAAGCGCGCGGCGGGAAGGCGGCCCAACAACAGGTTGGCGTCGGAAATCGTCACCCGTGTGCCACCCCGGCCATAGCAAACCGGGCCGGGATCAGAGCCCGCACTCTGGGGGCCGACACGCAGTATTCCGCCGGCATCGACGCTGGCAATCGACCCACCGCCCGCGCCCACTGTGCGTACATCAACCATCGGCACATGGATCGGCATGGCATATTCCACTTCGATCTCGTTCGACACTGGCGCGCGCCCGTCGCGGATCATTGCCACATCGGTCGAGGTGCCGCCCATGTCATAGGTGAGAAGGTTGGTCATTCCGGCCCGACGCCCGGTCGCCACCGCCGCCATCACACCAGATGCCGGACCGGACATTACGGTTTTCACCGCTTCTTTCGACACCAACCTTGCCGAAACCATGCCTCCGTTGCCGTTCATCACCAACAGTTCGTGTTTGTACCCCCGCGCGGCCAACTGGTCGGCCAGTCGCGTGACATAGCGTTCCAAAAGCGGTTGCACGCTGGCATTGACCGCTGCTGTGACACCGCGCTCGTATTCGCGGCTTTCAGACAAAAGTGCATGGCCCATGGTGATGTGGTTGTTAGGCCAGACCTGTGCGGCAATCGCGGCGGCACGCTGTTCATGCGTGGGATCGGCATAGGCATGCAGGAAGTGGATCACCAGACTTTCGCATCCCGCGTCGCGCAAGGTCAGGGCTGCCGCGCACACCGCA
>JBKBOF010000230.1:0-3866 GCA_046294955.1 Paracoccaceae bacterium | reverse complement strand
ATGATGTGCATCCCGACCGCGCGCAACGCTGGAAGGTCGGGCTGGCCTATGCGGCGGTTTGGGTGATGCTGGGCCTGTGTTCACCTGCGATCCTGCCGCTGCTGAGCGCTTTGCCGCCGCAGGTGATGGTGGCACTTGTGGCTTTGGCCTTGCTGGCCCCCCTGATGGGGGCGTTGACCGGGGCTTTCGGTGTGGTCGAAACACGGTTCGCCGCGACGATCACGCTGGCTGTCACCGGGTCGGGCGTGGTGGTGTTCGGGATTGGCGCGGCATTCTGGGGGCTGGTCGCCGGGCTGGTCATTTACGGGCTGGAGCGGATGAAACGCACATGACTGACAGTGACGGCACGAGTGGCGAGCGTCAGGATCTGGATATTTGAGCCAAGGTAAAACGGCGTGGGTCGGCCTAGAACGGCACGTCGTCCACCTGATCTGCCGGGGTCACAAAACGGGCAACCAGTTTTTTCAGACCTGCGTGGTCGAAATCAACGTCGAGTTTGTCGCCTTCAATGCCGCTTACGCGGCCATAGCCGAATTTCTGGTGGAACACGCGATCGCCAGTGGAGAAGGCCGAAACAGCCTCGGCATCTATGGTGACATGTCGGATTTCGCGCGGCTGCTGCACAGGGCGGACGGCTTGGCCAGCCTGCAAGCGGCGCCAACCTGGGGAGTTGTAAACATCGGCTTTTGAGACCCTGTCCTCGAGTCCGGAGCCGAAGCCGACCGAAGCGGCCGCACCATAGCCGCCGCCGTACAAGCCGGGGGGTGTCAGGACATCGACGTGGTCAGCGGGCAATTCGTCGATGAATCGGGAGGGGAGTTGGCTTTGCCATTGACCGTAAACGCGGCGGTTGGAGGCGAAGGAGATGGTGCAGATGCGTTCCGCGCGGGTGATGCCAACATAGGCGAGACGACGTTCTTCCTCCACCCCCTTCAGCCCCGATTCGTCCATGCTGCGCTGGCTGGGGAACAGGCCATCTTCCCAGCCAGGGAGGAAGACCACCGGAAATTCCAAGCCCTTGGCGGCGTGCAGGGTCATGATCGAGATTTTCTCGGACGCCTCTTCGGTCTCGTTGTCCATGATCAGGCTGACGTGTTCGAGAAATCCTTGCAGATTGTCGAACTGTTCCAGTGCTTTGACCAGTTCCTTGAGGTTGTCGAGACGGCCAGGTGCCTCGGGCGTCTTGTCGTTTTGCCACATTCCCGTGTAACCGGATTCGTCGAGAATCATCTCTGCCAGGGCGACATGGTTGTAGTCGGGGGCCAGCGTGGCCTGATGCCAGCGATCGACACCCTCGACAAACTGGCGCAGCTGGCCGCCGCCCTTGCCGCCGATGGCGCCCTTGGCCACCGCTTCGCGGGCGCCATCGAGGAGCGGCACAGCGGCGGCGCGGGCGAGGCGCTGCAACTCGCCTTGCGCCTTGTCGCCAAGGCCGCGTTTGGGGGTGTTGATGATCCGTTCAAAGGCCAGATCATCCTCGGGCGAGACGGCGAGGCGGAAATAAGCCATGGCGTCGCGGATTTCGAGACGTTCGTAAAAACGGGGGCCGCCGATGACGCGGTACGGCAGGCCGATGGTGAGGAAACGGTCCTCGAACGCGCGCATCTGGTGGCTTGCGCGGACCAGAATTGCCTGGTGGTCGAGGCTGACAGGATCAAGGCCACGGGTGCCACGTTGCAGTGCCTCGGCTTCTTCGCCGATCCAGCGCGCCTCTTCTTCGCCATCCCAATGGCCGATCAGGCGGACCTTTTCGCCCGGCTCGCCGGCGGTCCACAGGGTTTTGCCAAGGCGGCCCTTGTTGGCAGCGATCACCCCGCTCGCGGCGGCGAGGATATGGGCGGTGGAGCGGTAATTCTGTTCCAGCTTGATGACCGTTGCGCCGGGAAAATCCTTTTCAAACCGCAGGATATTGCCCACCTCTGCCCCGCGCCAGCCGTAGATCGACTGGTCGTCATCGCCCACACAGCAGATATTCTTGTGCGATTGCGCCAACAGCCGCAGCCAGAGGTATTGGCAGACGTTGGTATCTTGGTATTCGTCCACCAGAATATAGCGGAACCAGCGCTGGTACTGGCCCAGCACATCGGGGTGGGCCTGAAAGATGGTGACGCAGTGCAAAAGCAGGTCACCGAAATCGGTGGCATTGAGCGTGCGCAGACGGTCCTGATAGGCGGCGTAAAGCTCGGTGCCCATGTTGTTGAAGCCCGACGCCTCGTTCGACGGCACGTTCGCGGGCGTCAGCGCGCGGTTTTTCCAGCCGTCGATCATCCCGGCGAGCATGCGGGCGGGCCAGCGCTTTTCGTCAATGCCGGCGGCACTGATCAGTTGTTTGAGCAGGCGGATCTGATCGTCGGTGTCCAGAATGGTGAAATTGGGCTTCAGCCCCGCCAGTTCGGCATGGCGGCGCAGGATCTTGACCGACAGCGAGTGGAAGGTGCCCATCCACGGCATGCCTTCCGCCACCTGACCCAGCAGGCGGCCCACCCGTTCCTTCATCTCGCGCGCGGCCTTGTTGGTGAAGGTCACCGACAGGATTTCATTCGGGCGCGCACGACCGGTGTGCAGCAAATGCACGATGCGGCTGGTCAGGGCCTTGGTCTTGCCGGTGCCCGCCCCGGCCAGCATCAGGACGGGGCCATCGAGTGCTTCGACTGCTGCACGTTGGGCGGGGTTCAGGTCGTCGAGATAGGGTGCGGGCCGCGCAGCCATCGCACGTTGCGACAGCGGCACGTTTTGCGGTGCGGCAGCAGCCTCGAAGGCGTCGTGTTCATCCCAATTGCTCATGGTGTATTTATACGCTGGATTGGCAGGATGAAAAGCGCCTGTTCGTGACTTGTTCACATTTTCATGGATGAAACGCGGGATTTCGCAGGTGCAAATATCTGCCTGCAAATTCCGCAAAGTTTGCAGTTTGGTTACACAGCGCCCTTGCGCTGCAATGCAGCACCAATAGAGTGACGCCAACAGCCGCCCTTGATGGAGTGCCCTATGCCCGAGTTCAGCAAGATTCTTGTCGCCAACCGGGGGGAAATCGCCATCCGCGTGATGCGGGCCGCCAATGAGATGGGCAAGAAGACGGTTGCGGTCTTTGCCGAAGAAGACAAGCTGTCGTTGCACCGCTTCAAATCAGATGAAGCGTACCGGATTGGCGAGGGCATGTCTCCGGTGGGGGCTTATCTGTCGATCCCCGAGATCATCCGGGTAGCCAAGATGGCGGGGGCGGATGCGATCCACCCCGGCTATGGGCTATTGTCGGAAAACCCCGATTTTGTTGATGCCTGCGATCAGGCGGGAATTACCTTTATCGGACCACGGGCCGAGACGATGCGGGCATTGGGCGACAAGGCCAGCGCCCGGCGGGTGGCGATCGAGGCCGGGGTGCCGGTGATCCCTGCCACGGAGGTGCTGGGCGAGGACATGGCGGTGGTCAAGGCCGAAGCCAAAGCGGTTGGCTATCCTCTGATGCTGAAAGCGTCTTGGGGCGGCGGCGGGCGAGGCATGCGCCCGATCCTGTCCGAGGACGAGCTGGAGGCCAAGGTTCGCGAAGGCCGGCGTGAGGCCGAGGCCGCGTTTGGCAACGGCGAGGGCTATCTGGAAAAGATGATCCAGCGCGCCCGCCATGTCGAGGTGCAGATCCTGGGCGACAAGCACGGACGGATCTATCACCTGTGGGAGCGGGATTGCACCGTCCAGCGCCGCAACCAGAAGGTGGTGGAGCGCGCACCTGCCCCGTACCTGACCGACGAACAGCGCACGGATGTCTGCGAAATGGCGCGCAAGATCTGTGCCCATGTGAACTACGAATGCGCGGGAACGGTCGAGTTCCTGATGGATATGGATGATGAGAAGTTCTACTTCATCGAGGT
>JBKBOF010000229.1:0-3891 GCA_046294955.1 Paracoccaceae bacterium | reverse complement strand
ATGATGCGCGGCGACCTTGTGACCGTCGCCATGCAGGGCGACTTTGGCAAGCCACGGCCCGCATTGGTAATCCAGGCTGACCACTTCAGCGAGCACGGCAGCGTGACCGTGCTGCCCATCACCAGCACGCTTGTTGCCGCGCCGTTGTTGCGCGTTACGGTTCAGCCGAGCGCAGAAAACGGCTTGCAGAAGCCATCACAGGTGATGGTGGACAAGGTCATGACGGTGAAGCGCGACAAGGTAGGGCCAGCCTTCGGGCGCATCGAAGCGGATGCGCTGGTCGAGGTCGAGCGTCGCTTGGCCGTGTTCTTGGGGATTGCGAAATGAAAACGATCTCAGACGGCGCTCCGGTGCTCGCGCAGTAGAAATGGAACTGGCAACGATCATGACCAAGCGAATCTTTAACCGATCCTTTGCCGAACTCGACGCACTAGCGAAGAAGGCCGTCAGCCACGCCGTGAGCGAGTTGCACGCGAAGGGAATCCCGACCTACCACATGGAAGGCGGGCAGATGATCGAGACGGCACCAAACGGCGCGAAAACGCGCATTGCGGCAGTGGAG
The DNA here is from genome assembly GCA_046294955.1 of Paracoccaceae bacterium. Classification (GTDB taxonomy): domain Bacteria; phylum Pseudomonadota; class Alphaproteobacteria; order Rhodobacterales; family Rhodobacteraceae; genus Pseudotabrizicola. Next base: position 3,329 of record JBKBOF010000229.1, on the reverse strand, counting down.
CGGGCCGATGCATCGCTGATCTACGACAACAGCGGAGCCGCGCCGAATCTGGTGCTTCAGCTTGAGAAAACGAAGATCGTCGAGCAGGCAGAGAAAGTGCCGCACTGGGTGGATGTGGCCCTTGTGCAGCCGCTACAACAGCGCGCCGCCGAGCTGAAGAAGCTCAAGAGCTTTGCGAACGCCAATGACCTCACCTTGCAGAAGGCGGACGCCACAGGCCAGGTCTACGAGGGCCGCATGCAGGTTCAGACAGAGCACTTCATCACGCAGAACATCGGCCACCGGACGCTCGTTGTTCACGATAAGGCCTTCGTCGGGAAGGACTTGCAGCCGGGGCAGGCCTTGCGAGTCGATTACAGTCAATATAAGCCGAGCGGCAACACGCCATTGATCACCCACATGGGGCCAGCGAAAGGCAAGGACTTGGGCCGTTGATTGGTGACGGGGCCGTGCTGGCCAGTCGCGAGGTCTGTCACCACGACGCCGCGAAGCGGCTTTCCCGTGCGACGCCAGTCGCGCGGCGGGTAGAAACGATGACACCACCGGCGACCGCATCGCCGATGGTGCCGACCTGGTAGACGCCCATCACGGCGTCACCGCACACGCCAGCCGACCGTTTTGCCGTCTTTGGCGGTGCCATAGCAGTAGCCATCTTTGGCCGTCCAGCCGGGGCCGCTGCATTCCAGCAGCGTGCGCGCTTGGCCCAACTCGGCCAGGCGTGCAGCCGCCCTGCCCTCTGGCGTGGCGAACACCTGACCGGCGCGCAGCGCCTCGTTCTCGCTGGCCGTCGAAGCGAGCCAGTAGCCGCCACCGAAGGCCAAGCCAGCCACAACCACACCAACCACGCCAGCCACAGCGAACCACTTCGAGGCGTTGACGTTGCGGTTAGCCTTGGCAACGTCTTCGATGAGCTTCGCGGCAGTAGCCCGCGACTTCTCAACCTCGTCATTGATCCGCAGCGTCGCTTGCGCGACCGCCTCGGCGGTGCGGTGCGTTGCCTTCTTGTCCACATCGGCCAGGAGTGCAGCGGCTGCCTTCTCGATCTTGCCGGGGATCGTTTCGAGCTGGTCAACGACGGCTTTCGCGGTGTCTTCCAACGCGAGCCGGTTCAGTTCCACCAGGACAAAGGCCGGATCGTCTTCGTCGAGGCGTACATTCATGCGCTCAACGATGGCAGCGATCATCTTTCCCTTGTCCATCAGAACCCCAGTTCGTCGAGTTGGCTGAAGATGTCCTTCTGCACGGTCTTGATGCGTTGCTTCGCCATGATTGTGAAGCCGCCACCGTTGAGGACTTCGGCGAAGGTCAGCTTCTGCGAGGCCATTTCTTCGATGTCCTTGCCGAAAGTGTCTTGGTTGCGCTTGGCGATCCGCACGATACCGCGCACCTTGGCCGCGTTATCCGTGTAGACCTTCATTTCGTTGAAGGCCTTCCCGTTGTGCTCAATGGAACCGAAGAACTCATTCAGCCAAACAACGATATTGTTCGTCGGAGTCTGTTCGGCCAGGGCCTTGAAGCCTGCCAGCGTGTCGGACAGGGCTTGCCCGCCCGTCACCACGCAATGGATGAACACATCGCGCCCGGCCTCACGCAGCATATCGATGGCATTGTTCTCGATGAGGTAGTTCGACAGCGGGACGAAGCTCGATGCGCCGTTGTCCACCACGAAGACGCCTTCTTCGGTCAACAAGCGCTCCATCAGGCCATCGAACTTGCGTTCGTCGATCTTCGAGCCGTCCATCAAGGCGACGTGCTGCGCGCCAAGGGCCTTGTAATTCACCAGCGTCTGGTTCACGGGATCGGTGTCGATGCACTTCACATCACCCACCGCGCTCTGGAAATACTGCGCCAGCAGGGCCGACACGAGGGACTTGCCGACTCCACCCTTGCCCTGCAAGGTGAAGTGAACGGCGTTCGGGGCCACCTTCGCGGCGGCAGGTTGTTGCTTCTCTGCTTTTCAGCCATGTTCATGTGCTCCTAAGTTAAACAAGATCGTCTAGGTCAATGTCTTTGGTGCCTCCGTAGTTGAAGCCTGTGGGCTTCTTCAGCGGGTTCTCTGGCGTTCGGACTGTCACGGGCGCGTGGGGCTTGGTGGGCATTGCTGCTGTCCCGGCTGCTTTACTGCCGTCAGGCGCGGCGGATGCCACGACCTGAACCTTCTTGCGCGCTCGAAACAGGGCATTCCTGAAGTTGCCCAGAGTGGTTTCGTATCCCTCTGCGGCCAGCTCGGCGAGGATGACTTCCTGCCTTACGCCGACCGCAAGCTGTGCCTCGATAGAGGCCAGGCGTTCACGAATCACCCCTGACAGGCTCTGCTTTCGAGCTTTTTTCACATACATGCTCCTTTCCGTGGTCGCGCGCCAACATTTTGCTAACATTTTGCTAATATTTTGCTAATGCGTCAAGCGGTACGCTAACTTTTTGCTTTACTTTTGGTGATGTTTCGCTAATGCTACCACATCTATTGCTTCACTTTTGCTCATCTTTTGCTAATGCCGCACGGGAGCGAAGCGACCGCACCCCAAAGACCGAGAGGCAACCCCGAAAAACAAAGCTTAGTGGAACATAAAGAATGGCAGACACAGGGTGTGTATTTTTGGTATTTTGTCCTTATATATCAAGTATTTATAGTGTCTGCCAAGTGCGAGGTTTTGTCAGCCATGTGGCAGCCGTTCTTTTGCTTATCTTTTGCTTATCTTTTGCTTATCTTTTGCTCATCCTCGCTGCGCGGCCTGCGGCCTTACCGCGCTACGCGCTGGCTGATATACTTGTGTAGTATCACTTTCGGAAAGGCTATGCGTATGCTTGCCATCAGACTTCCCGCTGACATCGAGAACCGCCTCGAGGCGCTCGCCCGGGCCACCGGACGCACTAAGACCTTCTATGTTCGCGAGGCCATCCTCGAACACCTGGACGACCTGGAAGACCTCTACCTGGCCGAGCAAAGACTGATCGACATCCGAAGTGGCAAGGATGATGTGATCGACGGGCAGGAGTTTTGGTGTGGCGTGGCGGATTGAATACGCCCGCGCTGCGCGCAAGGACATCGAAGGCCTCGATGCGCAGATCGCACGACGTATCAGGTCTTTTCTGGAAGAGCGACTAGCTGCGCTCGCCGACCCGCGCAGCATTGGCGAAGCACTCAAAGGCTCCAAGCTGGGGGCATTCTGGAAGTATCGCGTCGGCGACTATCGCATCATCGCCAGCATCGAGGACGGCGCTTTGCGCATCCTCGTTGTGCGCATTGGACACAGAGGAAATGTTTATGCGCAGCCTCGTTGAAACAATCGAGCAAATCCGGCGGAAAGCTCAGGCCAGGGCGCAGGCCT
>JBKBOF010000228.1:2598-3918 GCA_046294955.1 Paracoccaceae bacterium | reverse complement strand
GGACCGCCTGCGTCAAGGGGCAAACGCGGCTTCCTTGGCGTCGATGCCCCTGCGCCGCTATCGACCGGATCGCCCCGACGTTTCTTTCCGGAATGCCGGGGCGATTTCGATCACTCGCCGTGATACGTGACCGTTTTCAGGTCACTTCCCGGTGCGGACTTTTGCCGCCTGACGATCAGTTTGTTCAAGGCGTTCACATAGGCCTTGACGCTGGCGACAATGGTATCCGTATCAGCGGATTGCCCTGTCACGATACGACCGTCTTCTTCCAGCCGCACCGACACCGTGGCCTGCGCATCGGTGCCTTCGGTCACGGCATGCACCTGATACAGCTGCAACCTGGCCTTATGCGGGAACAGCATCTTGACGCAGTTGAATGCGGCGTCCACCGGCCCGTCACCGGTCGCATCAATGGCCTGATCAACCCCATCAATGGTCAAGGTCATATCAGCCTCTTGCGGGCCTTCGGTGCCGCAGACAACCCGCAGCTTCTTCAGCACCAGCGTGTCATGTTCGGCCATGGTTGCCTGATCTGCCACCAAGGCAATCAGATCGTCGTCATAGACTTCCTTCTTGCGGTCGGCCAAAGCCTTGAAGCGCACAAAGACATCGTTCAGTTGATTGTCGGCCAGATCGACGCCCAACTCTTTCAGTTTGACGCGCAACGCGGCCCGGCCTGAATGTTTGCCCATGGCGATGTTCTTGTGCACCAACCCGATATCCTCGGGGCGCATGATTTCGAAGGTCTCGACGTTCTTCAGCACACCGTCCTGGTGGATGCCGGATTCGTGCAAGAAGGCGTTCTTGCCAACGATGGCCTTGTTGAACTGCACCGGAAAGCCAGAAACCGTCGCCACCCTGCGGCTGAGGTTCATGATCTTGGTGGTGTCGATCACGGTGCGATACGGCATGATGTCATTGCGGACCTTCATCGCCATCACGACTTCTTCCAAAGCTGTATTTCCTGCACGTTCCCCCAGCCCATTGATCGTACATTCAATCTGACGCGCTCCAGCCTCGACCGCCGCCAGTGCGTTGGCCGTCGCCATGCCAAGATCGTTATGACAATGCGTGGCAAAAATAATCGTGTCCGCCCCCGGAACGCGTTCCAGCAACATGCGGATCAGGTCGGCACTTTCACGCGGCGCGGTATAGCCGACGGTATCGGGAATGTTGATCGTGGTCGCCCCGGCCTTGATGGCAATCTCCACGGTGCGGCACAGATAGTCGTGTTCGGTGCGCGTGGCATCCATCGGCGACCATTGCACATTGTCACACAGGTTCCGCGCGTGGGTCACTGTCTCGTGGATACGCTCGGCC
>JBKBOF010000228.1:1295-2500 GCA_046294955.1 Paracoccaceae bacterium | reverse complement strand
TGTGGCATCCATCGGCGACCATTGCACATTGTCACACAGGTTCCGCGCGTGGGTCACTGTCTCGTGGATACGCTCGGCCATCTGGTCCATGTCCAGATTGGGAATGGCGCGGTGCAAGGGCGAAGTTCCGATGAAGGTGTGGATGCGCGGGCTTTTGGCATGTCTGACCGCCTCCCAGCAGCGGTCGATGTCCTTGAAGTTTGCCCTCGCCAGCCCGCAAATTGTCGAATTCCTCGACCGCTTCGATATCTCGCTGACAGCGGCAAAGTCACCTTCCGACGCGATCGGAAAGCCAGCCTCGATGATATCCACCCCCATCTCATCCAGAAGGCTGGCAATTTCCAGCTTTTCGGCGTGGGTCATGGTTGCGCCGGGACTTTGCTCGCCATCGCGCAAAGTGGTGTCAAAAATGAAAACGCGATCTTGCGTTGCGGGTGTCATGGGTCTGGTCCTTATGTTCCTGAGCTTTTCCTTGTGGGCGCTGGTCACCTCCGAGCGGTCGCGCCCAAGGGCACGCTCAGAGGCAGCTAAGGAGAAGCAGACCACGGGTGGCCGACAGGGCATTGGCCCCGTTCAAGCATGCGGTATGTGAAACCCGTGTCATGCGCCGGACGATACGCAGGCGGGCGGGAATGTAAAGAGGAATTTCCCAATCCATCCTACGCCAACGCAGAAGACATTCATGCGGATCTTCCGCCCCGCCCCGCCTGTCATCGCACTTTGATCAGGCTGATTTCTTCACAAACTGGCAAAGGATCACGATGGTCTGACCATTCACTCGGCCTTCGATATGCTCCGCATTGTCTGGCACCAGTCGGATCCCACGCACCGCCGTGCCGCGCTTTGCCACCATCGACGACCCTTTGACAGGCAGATCCTTGATAAGGGTCACGGTATCGCCAGATGCCAGCGCAACCCCGTTGCTGTCTCGATGGACAACGCCCGGCAGGGCTTCGCCCTGACTGGCCTCGGCCCGTGACTGCACATCGGGGTCAAGATAGACAGTCTCCAGCAAATCGCTTGCCCAAGCTTCACCCGGCAGGGCTTTCAACAGGCGCCATGCGGCAATTTGGGTGGCTGCGTTCTCGGACCACACCGCATCGGCCAAGCACCGCCACCGCGGTCCAGGGGCAATGTCACCCTGTAGCGCAGCCGCGCAGACAGGGCAAAATGCCGCCACATCGTCACCGGGGGCAAGGGTAATG
>JBKBOF010000228.1:0-998 GCA_046294955.1 Paracoccaceae bacterium | reverse complement strand
GTCGTGCGGAAGTAGAATTGCGGACGGTAGTTCGCAAAGAACGGCGTGTGACGGCCGCCTTCTTCCTTGGTCAGGATATAGGCCTCGGCTTCGAACTTGGTGTGCGGGTTCACCGACTTCGGCTTGCACAGCACCTGGCCACGTTCCACGCCTTCACGGTCGATGCCGCGCAGCAGAACGCCGACGTTGTCTCCAGCCTCACCGCGGTCCAAGAGCTTGCGGAACATCTCCACACCGGTGCAGACCGACTTCTTGGTGTCGCGGATGCCGACGATTTCAACTTCGTCGCCGACGTTGATCACGCCACGCTCCACACGACCCGTCACAACCGTGCCACGGCCCGAGATCGAGAACACGTCCTCGATCGGCATCAGGAACGGCTGGTCGATCGCACGTGCAGGCGTCGGGATGTATTCGTCAACGGCCTTCATCAGCGCGCGGATCGAGTCTTCACCAATGTCCTTGCGCTCGCCGATCATCGCCTGATGGGCCGAGCCCTTGATGATCGGAATGTCATCGCCCGGATATTCGTAGGACGAGAACAGCTCGCGGATTTCCATTTCGACCAGTTCGATCAGCTCTTCGTCATCAACAAGATCAACCTTGTTCATGTAGCACACCATGTAGGGAATACCCACCTGGCGGCCAAGCAGGATGTGCTCACGCGTTTGCGGCATCGGGCCGTCCGAGGCCGCACACACCAGAATAGCGCCGTCCATCTGCGCCGCACCGGTAATCATGTTCTTCACATAGTCGGCGTGGCCGGGGCAGTCGACGTGGGCGTAGTGACGCGCCTCGGTCTCGTATTCCACATGCGCGGTCGAGATCGTGATCCCGCGCGCCCGCTCTTCCGGCGCACCGTCAATCTGGTCATAAGCCCGGAATTCGCCAAAATACTTCGTGATCGCCGCCGTCAGCGTCGTCTTGCCGTGGTCAACGTGGCCAATCGTGCCAATGTTGACGTGCGGTTTGTTCCGTTCAAACTTTGCCTTTGCCAT
>JBKBOF010000227.1:0-3962 GCA_046294955.1 Paracoccaceae bacterium | reverse complement strand
GTGCGTGTATCCGCATATACGCCCGGAAAACACATGCGTCAATCGGCATATGACGATCTGACACCTTGACGCAGGCCCGGTTCGCTATTCCGCCCTCAGCCCAGCCAGACGTCAAGGAACAGCATGATGACCAGCCCAAGGGCCAGCCCCAGCGTTGCCTTGTTCTGATGCCCGCTTCGATGGGTTTCAGGGATGATCTCGTGGCTGATGACGTACAGCATCGCCCCTGCGGCAAAGGCGAGGCCCCAAGGCAAGAGCGGTTCCGACAGTGTGATCAGGCCAGCGCCCAACAGGCCGCCGATGGGCTCCACCGCGCCTGTCAGCGAGGCAATGCCCCAGGCGCGGAATTTCGGATAGCCCTCACCCAGCAGCGCCACGGCCACGGCCAACCCTTCGGGCGCATTCTGCAACCCGATGCCGATGGCAAGCGGCAGGCCGCCCTCAAACCCATGCGCCCCGAAGCCCACACCCACGGCAAGGCCCTCGGGAAAGTTGTGGATGGTGATCGCAATCACAAACAGCCAGACCCGGCGCAGCGAGGCGGCCTCCGGCCCCTCGCGCCCCCGGCCGAAATGTTCATGCGGCAGCTTTTCGTTCATCAAAGCCACTGCCGCCATGCCAAGCAAAATCGCCACGCAGACCACCGCAGCCGGTGCAGCGCTGTTCTGGTAGCGCACTTCCGCGGCATCAAGGGCGGGGATGATCAGCGAAAAAAACGATGCCGACAGCATGACGCCGGCGGCAAAACCAAGCAACAAATCGCGCGTCGCTTGCGCCGGAACGCGTCCGAACATCACAGGCAGCGCGCCCACGGCAGTCATCGACCCGGCAACAAGACTGCCAAGAAACCCAAGGGTGATGGGGGAAAGGTCCGTCATGATCTTCCTAAAGAACTCTGAATTGCGATAGAGACGCATGTGCAATGTTTTGCAACAGGAATGATGCAATCAGCCGTCGGATTCTGCGCGAGTGCGGATTCAAACCCAAAAGATGCCCCCGAATGTCCGATCAGGGAGGCATTTTCGGCGGTGCCCCCGGCTGGCACAAGATATACTGGCGCTTGATCAACAGGCTTTTGGATCATTTCTTCCATTGTCAGACGCGCATATATCTCGATCGGCGTGCCGTCCGGGTCAGTCAGCCAAAGCTCGTGCAGGGGTGTGCCTTTCCATGTGGTGCGCGGTGGCGTGACCACATGTGCGACCAGAGCAACGGCCCGATGATAGGCGTCAATCACCGCGTCCCGATCAGGGAGCGCGAGTCCAAGGTTGTAAAGTGTGTCATGGTGCAGGTCCTTATCATCCGCGACTATCAGCACAAAGTTCAGGTTCGTCGGGACGGATGAACGTCGCACAGCGGTGCGTCCAGTCCTTGGGCCAAGTGTTCAATAGCCAGGCATAGAACCGCGTACTCGCCACCAGATCGCGCACGCGCAGGTTGGCGTGGAACTCGGTGCCACGCGGGCCTTGCGGCACGTCGATCAAACCGGCCAGAACCGCGATCTGCGCCTTGATCTGGTCGCGCGCGGTCTGAAAGGCGTCGAGCGTGCCGGCCGCAGACGGGTCGGCAATCTTTCAGTGCAACCGCCGAACCGGCCCGGCGAAAAAGGGGCATACATCTTCGGCACGCAGCGTCACGTTCAGGTCGGCGGTTTCGGGGGCAACCTCCTCTAGCGGCATAGAACGGTGCGACGCGATGTCGATCCCCGCCTCGGCCAGTGCGGCGACCGCAAGCGGGCTCACTTGGCCGGGGGCTGATCCGGCGCTGGCTACCGTGGCAGAGGCCAGAAACATCGATCGGGCCAATCCCTCGGCCATTTGGCTGCAGGCAGAGTTGGCAACGCAGAGAAACAGAACACGCAGCATGCCACTTCTAATGTCTGACGACGGGCACCACCATCACCGGGCGACGCGCGACTTCGCACAGGTTGGCTGCGGTCGAGCCGATGGTCAGGCTGTTCGACCACCCCTTCCCGTGCTTGCCGACGATGATCAGATCGGTGTCGTGCTCGGCGGCGATGCGGGCAATTTCGGCAGGTGGTTTGCCGGTTGTCAGATGCACGTCAGCCGTGCCACCGGCGGCCCGGACATCCTGCGCGATATAGCTCAGGGTGGCCTGCGCCATGGTCGGCCAGCGGGCATAGATCTTGTCACTGCCGGACGAAAGCACATGCACCAAATAAACATGCGCCCCAAGCCTGCCAAGCGCGATGGCCGCCAGTTCCGCGCCGGCGGCGCGCAGGGGGGCGGCCCGATCCTGAAGCCAAGCCTCCAGCGCTTGCTTGTTCCCGTAAGATGCGCCTTGGACATAGCCGACCTGAACGACATGGGTCAGGATCATGCGGGATACCCCCATGTCGCGCAGGTCCGACAGACAGTCCAGCAAGGGGCCCTGCGCAGCCGAGTGGTCCACCGATATCAGGCTTGAGCGAAACATCAGTTCGTCTCCTTCGTCTTTGAGGCGCGAATGGGGGTTTCTTCCGCCGGGAACCAGTGGCGGGTGCGGTTGGCGAACCAGACCAGCGACGGCATCACCGGCACTTCGACCAGCACGCCCACAACAGTGACAAGCGCCGCGATGGAGTTCAGGCCAAAAAGCCCGATAGCCACCGCAACAGCGAGTTCGAAAAAGTTCGACGTGCCAATCATCGCGCAGGGGGCGGCAATGTTATGCGGAACGCGCCATAGCTTTGCGGCCCAGTATCCAATCCCGAAAATCCCGTAGGACTGGATCAGAAGCGGGATTGCAATCATCCCGATGACCAAAGGCTGGCTCAGGATGACCGCACCCTGAAATCCGAACAGCAGGACAACCGTCGCCAAAAGGCCCGCCACCGAGAATGGCTTTACCCTTGCGGTGAAGGCGCTGACGGCAGCCTCTGCCTGCGCAGGGTTGGCCGCACTTCGCGTCATCAGCATCCTTGTCACAATACCGGCGGCCAGCGGGATCACGATATAAAGCCCGACCGACAGGATCAAAGTCGCCCATGGCACGGTGATGTCGGTGATACCCAAAAGCAGGGCTACGATCGGCGCATAGGCAAAGACCATGATCGCATCGTTCAGAGATACCTGCGCCAGCGTGTAGTTGGGATCGCCCTTGGTCAGTTGCGACCAGACAAACACCATGGCCGTGCAAGGGGCCGCCCCCAAAAGAATCAGGCCCGCGATATATTGCCCCGATGTGCCCGGTTCGATGAAGGGCGCGAATATCCAGTCGAAGAACAGAACCCCAAGCGCGGCCATGGTGAACGGCTTGATCAGCCAGTTCACCGCCAGCGTGATGATCAGCCCCTTGGGTCGTTCATGCACACGGAAGAGCGCGCTGAAATCCACCGCCACCATCATCGGATAAACCATGGCCCAGATCAGCACAGCCACGACAAAGTTGACCGAGCCATATTCCAGCGAAGCCAGAAAATTCACCACCACCGGCACAATCTGACCCAGCGCCAAACCAGCGATGATCGCCAGAGCGACCCAGATCGAAAGATAGCGTTAGAATGCAGACATGAGTGACGATATCCTCACAGGTTCAGGCCATTGCGGGTGAGCGACCGACCAGAGCGCGCATCCGCTCTGCCCCGACCGGATCTTCGGCCAGCATCGGTACAACAGCATAGTGGGAGGCCAGTCCGTTCCGGATCGCGGCGATTTCCGACGCCTCGGTTGCGGCTCGATCGGCCAGCACCGGGTGCTTCGTTGCGGTCGCAGCCAAGCTGGCATTGTTGACCCACGCACATGGCGTGAACCCGGCACGCTTCAGGTCTTCCTGCAACCGGACCGCTGCCAGAACCGATGTGGTTTCAGGCAAGAGGAAGATCAGGATTTTCAGCTTCGGCAAGGCCTCTTCGACCCATCCGGCCAGTTCCGCACGAACGGGATCGCACGTCTTTGCCTTGAGCCCCCCGTCAACCAGAAACACCGGCAGATCATCGCCTTCGGATGCCTGTGTGATCTGGC
>JBKBOF010000226.1:0-4054 GCA_046294955.1 Paracoccaceae bacterium | reverse complement strand
GGAATTCGCCAGCCTGTTCGAGCGTCTGCAAGAGGGCAACAGTTCGGCCGTGCAGGACGAGGTTCGGCTGACCCGCAACGGCAAACTGGAAAGCCTGCTGGTGCGGATGAGTGTGCGGCGCACCGACAACGGCCGACTGGAAGGTTATGTCGTGGCCTTCGACGACGTGACCGAGCTGGTCAGTGCGCAACGCATGGCGGCCTGGGGCGATGTGGCCCGGCGCATCGCGCATGAGATCAAAAACCCGCTGACCCCGATTGCGCTGTCTGCGGAACGCATCAAGCGCAAGTTCCGCGATCAGGTGGCAGAGCCTGCGGATCTGGAGCAGTACACCGATGTGATCGTGCGCCAAACCAATGACTTGCGCCGCATTGTTGATGAATTTTCCAAGTTCGCCCGGATGCCAGAGCCTGACCGGCGCGAAACCGACCTGACCCGGCTGGTCAAGGATGCCGTGACCTTGCAGGAAAGCGGTCAACCCGGTGTACGGTTCCATGCCGATATACCCGACGCGCCCCAGATTCTGGATCTGGACGGAACGATGATTTCGCAAGCCTTGACAAACTTAATCAAGAACGCCGGGGAAGCGATTGAAACATTGAACGAAAAGGGTGCGCCGGTTGGCCACGTTCCCGAAATCCGGGTGCAGATGATTGCGGATGACGAGGCGGTGACGATCCGTATCATGGACAACGGGATTGGCCTTCCGCCAGATCGCGCCCGCCTTTTCGAGCCCTATGTGACAACACGCGACAAGGGCACGGGACTTGGTTTGCCGATCGTGAAGAAGATCATTGAAGAACATGGCGGGACACTGGCGTTGCTGGATGCACCCGTCTTTCAGGGAAATGCCCATGCGGGCGCCATGGCAGAAATCCATCTGCCACGCCTTGCCCGCAAACGGGGACGCAACAACATGGTCGCACAGGGCCAGGGGGGCTAAGATGAGCATTTTGATCGTCGATGATGAAAAAGACATCCGCGAACTGATCGGGGATATTCTGAAGGACGAAGGTTATCCGGTTCGGCTGGCAGGAAATTCCGACGATGCCATGGCCGAGATCAACGCGGATCCGCCCAGTCTGATGATCCTTGATATCTGGCTGAAAGATAGCCGTATGGATGGGATCGACATCCTGAAAACCGTTAAACGTGACAATCCGGATGTTCCGGTGGTGATCATCTCTGGCCATGGCAACATCGAAATCGCGGTCGCGGCGATCAAGCAGGGCGCTTACGACTTTATCGAAAAGCCGTTCAATATTGATCAATTGATGGTCGTGGTCAGCCGGGCCATGGAAACCAGCCGCCTGCGCCGCGAAAACGCCGATCTGCGCCGGCGCGAGGTGACAAGCGCCGAGATGCTGGGGTCTAGCCCCGCGTTCCGTGCGCTGAAAGCGCAACTTGAAAAGGTGACCAAATCGAATGGCAGGGTGATGCTGACCGGGCCTTCGGGCAGCGGCAAGGAAATGGCCGCACGGTTCATCCATTCTAATTCGAACCGGGCCAGCGCGCCTTTTGTCAGCGTCTCGTCGGCCACGGTGGAGCCGGACCGGATGGAAGAGGTGCTGTTCGGGCGCGAAACATCAGAGCGGGGGATCGAAAAAGGGCTTCTTGAACAGGCCCATGGCGGTGTGGTTTACTTTGACGAAGTGGCCGATATGCCGCTTGGCACACAGTCGAAAATCCTGCGGGTTCTGGTCGAACAGCAGTTCAGCCGGGCAGGTGGCACCGACAAGGTGCGGGTGGATCTGCGGGTCGTCTCCTCCACCACCCGCGATTTGCGCGCCGAAATTGCCGCCGGACGGTTCCGGCAGGAGCTGTATGACCGGCTGAACGTGGTGCCGATCCCGGTGCCCAGTCTGGAGGAGCGGCGCGAGGATATTCCCGAACTGACCCGGCATTTCATTGATTTGTTCCACCGCAGTCAGGGCCTGCCGATGCGCCAGCTTACGCAAGAGGCCGAGGCGATGTTGCAGACCACAACCTGGCCCGGCAACGTGCGCCAGTTGCGCAATGTGATTGAACGGGTGCTGATCCTGGGCGAGCCGTCTGGTCCGATCGAAGCCACCGAGTTGCCGGGGCAAGAGGCGGTGGTCGAAGGCACCGGCCGGCTGGTTCTTGGCGGGGCGATGGCCACGCTGCCCTTGCGTGAGGCGCGCGAGGTGTTCGAGCGCGAATACCTGCTGACCCAGATCAACCGCTTTGGCGGCAACATCAGCCGTACCGCCAATTTCGTCGGCATGGAACGCAGTGCCCTGCACCGCAAGCTGAAATCGCTGGGCGTGGTGACCACCTCGAAATCCGGCGGGCGTTCCGCGCATTTTGATGACGACGGGGAAGATGAGGAATGATTTGCAAGCCTCTCATAGGGTTGCTTTTTGTTTCCGGAATGGCTTGCGCCGAAACGCCAACGGTGGCGTTTCCGTTTGATCCGGATCGCCTCTTTGCCGATCATGCGTCGCAACTCACCTTGCGCGATGACGGCACCGAGGTGCTGAATATGCCGGGGGGCGTGACCGTCACCCGAAATGGCGCACGGATCCGGGCAAACGATCCATCGGGCGCTGTCGGCTGTGCGCTGATGATGTGGCATGACTTGCGCGACATTGCGAAGGCCTGTGTCGGTCTGACTCCTCAAGAAGAACAGATTGCCGACGCCTACGTGGACCGCATTTTGCGTTTTGTCGCGCAAAATGCCTATCCGCCAATGGAGCCAGAGGCGTTGCGCGGTCTGTTAGCCAAACTTGCCCGCCCCATAACGCCTCAAATGTGCGCACAAGCTCGCGCCGAAGGCTGGATGGACCGGTCGGTGCGTCAACTGGTCGATCCGGCAACCGAGCGGCAGATGGATAAATTGCTGGCGACACCCCGCTTGCCGGTCATGAACCCTTGCCTGTGAGCACGCCCCACGCCCCGGCCATTGACCCTGTGTGCCGCGCGTGTCATCGATTGGCGCGGTTATGGCGCGGGAGTGACCAGTGAAAGTCATCATCTGTGGCGCGGGTCAGGTTGGTTGGCAGATCGCGCGTCAGTTGTCGGGTGAGCGCAATGATGTGACGGTGGTGGACATGAACCCCGATCTGGTGCGCCGGGCGACCGATACGCTGGATGTGCAGGGGATCGTCGGCTTTGCCAGCTACCCCGACGTGCTGGACCGGGCCGGGGCGCGGGATGCCGACCTGATCATCGCCGCCACCCATTCCGACGAGGTGAACATGGTCACCTGTCAGGTGGCCCATTCGGTGTTTTCCGTCCCGCGCAAGATCGCGCGGCTGCGGGCGCAAAGCTATCTGGATGCGATCTATTCCGACCTTTACCGCCGCGACCACCTGCCGATCGACGTGGTGATTTCCCCCGAGCGCGAGGTGGCCGAGGCGGCTTTGCAGCGTCTGGCCGCGCCGTCCACCTTTGACACTGAAAGTTTCATGCTGGGGCGGGCGCATCTGCTTGGGCTTGCGTTGGACGAAGACTGCCCGGTGCTGAATACGCCCCTGCGCCAGTTGAATGATCTGTTTTCCACCCTGCGCGCCATTGTTGTCGGGGTGCGGCGGGCGGGTCGGCTGTTCGCGCCCGATCCGGGCGACCAATTATTTGCGGGCGACCAGATTTATGTCTTCACCCATTCCGAAGACGTGAACCGCGCTCTGGAAATCTTCGGCAAAAAAACCAAAAAGCAGGAACGCATCGTTATTGTCGGTGGCGGCAATGTGGGCCTTGGCGTCGCCCGCGCGCTTGAGGCGCGCAGCGACCGGGTGCGCGCCAAGATCATCGAGAAATCGCGCCCCGTTGCCGAACGCGCCGCCGACGCTTTGGAACGCACCATCGTTCTGCATGGCGACGGTATGGATATGGACATTCTGATGGAGGCTGCCATCGACCGTGCCGATGCGGTGCTGGCCGTCACTGATGACGACAAGACCAACCTGCTGGTGGCGGTGCGCGCCAAACAGGCCGGGTGCAGCATGTCGATTGCGCTGGTGAACGATCCGACCCTTGCGCCGATGATGGGGCCGCTGGACATCGACGCCTATATCAACCCGAGGGCCACCAC
>JBKBOF010000225.1:0-4070 GCA_046294955.1 Paracoccaceae bacterium | reverse complement strand
TTCTACAGTCATCGAATGGTCCTTTTTCTACCCATGATCGGTGATGGGCAGCGCGGCGCAAATGGGGGAAAAACATAAGCCGGACGGCTCGGTCTCCGTGGCGATATCGTCCGAAGAGGCAAAAGTCAAGATTTCAGAACTTAACAATCACAGAGAACACGATAAGAAGAAGAAGAAGCGTGGGGACCTCGTTCATGATGCGGTACTGCCGGCCACTCCGCGTGTTGCGGCCAACTACGAAGTCCTTGCGCCGACCTGCAAGCCACATGTGAAACCACGTCATTGCTAGCACGGAACCAGCCTTCACCCACGGCCACGCAACCGCCCAATCAACGATTCCTGGTGTGAAAACCAAAGCCAGACCAAAGATCCAGGTCGAGATCATTGCCGGGTTCATGATCGCGCGCAACAGACGGCGTTCCATTGTCTTGAACAGGTCATCTGTAAGGCTGCCGCCGTCCACTGCCTCAACGTGGTACACAAAAAGCCGCGGCAGATAGAACAAACCTGCCATCCAAGTGATGACCGACACGACATGCAGCGACTTGATCCAAGGATACCAGTCCGCAAGAAATTGTTCCATTGCGACCTCATGATTTTCTTCTTCTTTAAATAAAGAAATTTAAGAAAGAAATGTGGTTGTAGGGGCTGTGGACAAACGAATAGACGACCTTCTCCCTGTAGTTCTCCCCTGTCAAACACATCTGGATAAGCCGGTGTACAACTATCTTTTGCTGTGGATAATATCATAAATAGTGATATTTTTCAGGTATTTAAATTGAAATCATTCCAAACTGTCCATGATGAAATCTCAAAACTCCACGGCCAGACTGTTCTTGTCCACAGCATTGATTGGCCGTCGTACACAACGGGATATCTAACTTGAAGCTCTTGACAAAATCCGCATGTCGGCCAACTTCCACGTCGCGACGCAGGCTACCCACAACCTGTGACACAAGAACAAAGCACGCATATCCACAGGGATGACCTGCCCGAAATGCCTCTCATTCTCGCCTCGGAATCGCAGATCCGCAGACAAATGCTGACAGCTGCAGGTGTGACCTTCACGGCGACGGCCGCCCGGATAGATGAAGATACCATCCGGCGCGCCTTGCAGGTTGATGGTGCACGCCCCCGCGACATCGCCGATACATTGGCAGAAATGAAGGCACGCAAGATTTCAGAAAAGTACCCCGAGGCCACGGTTCTTGGATGTGATCAGGTTCTCGATTTCAAGGGAGAGGTGTTCACAAAGGCACAAACCGCTGAAAATGCTATGGAACAGCTTCGCCGTCTGCGTGGCCAGACGCACATACTCCTGTCAGCGGCGGTCCTATATCACCAGACCGAACCTGTCTGGCGATTCATTGGCGAAGTTCGGTTGACCATGCGACCCATCTCTGACGATTACCTGCAGGACTATGTGCACCGCAACTGGGACAGTATCCGCCACAGTATCGGGGCCTATAAGCTTGAAGAGGAGGGGTGTCGCCTGTTTTCGGCGGTCGAGGGCGACTACTTTACCGTGCTTGGACTTCCCCTGTTGCCGCTTCTGAGCTATCTGGGAGATAGAGGCATTATCCCGACATGACAGAGCATTCCCGTATTCCCCTTGCCGGTGTCATCGGTCACCCGATCGCGCACAGCCGATCACCGGGACTGCACAGCTATTGGCTAAAACGCTACGGGATTCGCGGTCACTATGTTCCGCTGGACGTGGCCCCTGCAGATCTGGCGCATGTCCTGCAAACCCTGCCACGGATGGGATTTGTCGGCGTTAACATCACCATACCCCACAAAGAGGCCATTCTTCACATCGCAGATGTCATCACCGACCGCGCAGCATTGATTGGTGCTGCCAACACCTTGATTTTCCGCAAGGACGGCCGCATTCAGGCTGACAATACCGATGGCTCGGGCTTCATCGCCAACCTGCGCCAAAATGCTCCGCATTGGACTCCGACAGACGGTCCTGCCGTGGTTTTTGGTGCCGGTGGGGCCGCCCGCGCCGTGGTCGCCGCCTTGATTGAGGTGGGCGTGCCTGAAATTCGAATTGCAAACCGCACCCGTCCGCGCGCCGAAGCACTACGGGCTGATTTCGGTGCTAAACTCGTTGTCAGCGAATGGGTCCAAGCGGCCAACATGCTGGACGGCGCTGCCACTGTGGTCAACACAACCGCGCTTGGCATGACAGGGAAGCCTGACTTCAGGGTGCCGCTCGACGGTCTGAATCCCCGTGCGGTTGTCACGGACCTGGTTTACACACCGCTCATGACCCAATTTTTGATCGAGGCGCAGGCGATAGGGTGCACGGTTGTCGATGGCCTTGGGATGCTGCTGCACCAGGCTGCACCCGGCTTTGAACGCTGGTTTGGCAAACGGCCCGAGGTGGACGAAGACACCCGCCGCGCAGTGTTGTCTGTGTGACCGTGTTTCGTCTAGGTCTGACAGGCTCTATCGGAATGGGTAAATCCACGACAGCCTCGTTGTTTGCGGATGAAGGCATCCCTGTCTGGGATGCCGATGCGGCTGTGCACCGCCTGTATTCAGCGGGCGGCGGCGCTGTAGACGCCGTAGCGGTGCTTTGCCCTGACGCCCTGTCTGCTAAGGGAATTGACCGGGCTGTCTTGCGCGATTGGATCGCCATGGATACCTCCGCCCTGTCCCGTCTTGAATCTGCAGTGCATCCGCTTGTTGCTGCCGATCGGGCTGATTTTGCGGCAAAAACGGGCTCTGACATAGCGGTTTTCGATATTCCATTGCTCTTCGAAAAGGCAACCGAGGTCGACATGGATGCGACCCTCCTTGTCACTGCGCCACCGACACTGCAACGCAAGCGCGTTTTGTCCCGTCCCGGCATGACCGAGGCACAATTCGCCCTATTGGTATCGCGCCAGATGCCGGATTTCGAAAAGCGCGCACGGGCCACACATATCGTGGAAACCTTGTCCATTGACCAGACACGCGCCTATGTGCGGGCGTTGATCGACTTCATCCGGAGCCAGCATGCGTGAAATCGTTCTCGACACGGAAACCACCGGCTTCGAGCCGTCAGAAGGTCATCGCATTGTGGAAATCGGTGCGGTGGAATTGTTCAACCATCTGCCCACCGGCAAGACCTATCACCAATATCTCAACCCGGAACGCCAGATGCCAAAAGAGGCCTTTGACGTGCATGGTTTGGGTGATGACTTCTTGCGGGACAAGCCCCGGTTCAAAGCAATTGGTCAGGCCTTTCTGGAGTTCGTGGGCGACGCGCAACTTGTGATTCACAACGCGGCCTTCGACATGAAGTTCCTGAATTTCGAATTGCTGAGTGCTGGTTTGCCAACGCTTCCAAACACACGCGCCACCGACACACTTCTGATCGCACGGCAAAAGTTTCCGGGATCTCCGGCGTCACTCGATGCGTTGTGCCGTCGGTTTGGAGTCGACAACTCAGCGCGTGAAAAGCACGGCGCTTTGCTGGATTCCGAAATTCTGGCCGAGGTCTATCTGGAACTGATCGGCGGTCGTCAGCCGGACTTCGGTCTGTCTGCCGCTTCTGCTGGACGGTCAAGCCCGGGGCAGGTGCTCGGCGTCGATAACTGGCGGCCAAAACCACGTTCGACGCCTCTTGCTGCGCGGATAACCATCCAAGAGGCCGCTGCCCACGCAGCATTTGTTGCCAAACTGGGCGATGAGGCAATCTGGAACAAGCGCAGGTGACAGCAAAAGGCCGACCCGAAAAGGCCGGCCCCCGTGCAGATTGGAAATTCTAGTTTGGCTGACCTTGAGCAGATTGAGTTTGCGCGCGGCGGGCCAATTCCTGACGATATAGAGCCAGATAATCGACCGTATCGATGTTCAACGGCGGGAAGCCACCGTCACGGGTCACATCGCTGATGATGCGACGGATGAACGGGAACAAAAGGCGCGGACACTCGATCAGAAGGAACGGATGCAACTGTTCTTCTGGTACACCTTCGACATGAAAGATCCCGCCGTAGTCAACCTCAAGCAGGAACAGAGTCTCGTTGTTGGCGCGGTTCTTCGACGTAACCCGGAATTTCTGGATCACTTCGAACTGG
>JBKBOF010000224.1:0-4098 GCA_046294955.1 Paracoccaceae bacterium | reverse complement strand
GCTGTGGCGCGGATGCGGGCGCGTGGCTTCAATCCATGCGCTTCGCCGAATTCCTTGTTGCCGATCAGGATCGCGGCCGCACCATCCACAATGCCCGATGAGTTGCCTGCGTGGTGGATGTGGGTGATCCGCTCCAGATGAGGGTATTTCATCAAGGCCACCTTGTCGAAACCGGGCATCACCTCGCCCATGTCCTTGAAGGCGGGCTTCAGGGCCCCCAGCGCCTGCATATCGGTGCCGGGACGCATGTATTCGTCGGTGGAAAGGATCGGCAGACCATTCTGGTCGCGGATGGTGATGACCGATTTGGCAAAGCGGCCCTCTTGCCACGCAACAGCGGCCCGTCGTTGCGACTCCACCGCCAGAGCGTCCGCCTGATCGCGGGTAAAGCCGAACTCGGTGGCGATGATGTCGGCCGAAATGCCTTGCGGCACGAAATAGGTTTTCATGGCAAGCGACGGATCCGCCGCAATGGCTGCGCCGTCGCTGCCCATGGCAACGCGGCTCATCATTTCGACCCCGCCGGCAATATAGGCTTGGCCAGCACCGGCCTTGACCTGATTGGCGGCAAGGTTAACCGCCTCCATCCCCGAGGCGCAAAACCGGTTGATCGCAAGGCCGGGGATGGATTCGTCCAGATCCGACAGCAAAACGGCCGAACGGGCCAGGCAGGCGCCCTGTTCCCCGACCGGTGTGACATTGCCCCAGATCACGTCCTCGACGGCATGCCCATTCAGCCCGTTGCGGTCCTTGACCGCGTTCAGGATCTTGGCCGACAGTGCCACCGAGGTAAGCTCGTGCAGGCTGCCATCCGGGCGGCCCTTGCCGCGCGGGCTGCGAACGGCGTCATAAATATATGCTTCTGACATGTGGTCCTCTCCTTATACCCGGTCGGATGGATTGCCGGGCATCAATTCATAGGGATGTTTCCAGCCGGGCAGATCCGCGATGCGGTTCAGCCAGCCGTCGATATGGGGCCAGTCCGAGCGGTCAAAGCCAAAGGGCTCGGGGTAGTAAAGATAGCCGCAGCACGACAGATCGGCGATGG
Source organism: Paracoccaceae bacterium (assembly GCA_046294955.1). Taxonomy (GTDB): domain Bacteria; phylum Pseudomonadota; class Alphaproteobacteria; order Rhodobacterales; family Rhodobacteraceae; genus Pseudotabrizicola. The sequence goes on along the minus strand of JBKBOF010000224.1, from coordinate 3,050 downwards.
TGGGGGCGTCTGCGACCATCCAGTTGCGTTGTGCGAGATGGGTGTCCAGCACGGCATAGGACGACTTCAGCCTAGCTTGCAGGAATGGCACAACACCTGCGGGCTGTTTGTCTGCGGGCAGGAAATTCATCAGATACCGCACCGTGCCGATCTGTGTTGAAAGCTTGTGGTTGTCCCACAGGATCCAGCGCAAGATCTCGGACTGTTCGGTGGTTGCGGTGCCGCCGAAGCGGCCGGTTTTTTCGGCAATGTGCAGCAGGATCATACCCGATTGGGTTAGCACCTGATCGCCGTCAACAAGCACTGGCACTTCACCCATTTCGTTCAGGGCGCGGAATGAGGCGCTGCGGGCTTCTCCGTTGAAGAAATCCACAAAGCGCGCCTGCCACGGTGTCTCTGTCAGCGTCAGGGCCAAAGCGCACTTGTAGGCGTTTCCGCTTTCGCCAAAGCAATAGAGCTGGGTGGTCATCGCGATCCTCCATCTGTTGCGCCCCGTGGTTGATCCCGGGGGTTTCCACCCCCGGACCCCCGGAGGATATTTGGGAACAGATGAAGCCCGCGATCAGCGTTTGCGGCCTTCCAGTTCCGAATTGAACAGTCTGAGCCGATGGGTCAGGTTGTCCTTGTGCATCACGCTGTCGAAGTGTTCGAACAGAAACGACAGAGCTTCCCCCTCATCCAGACCGGCCTCGGTGGCAAAGCGTTTGAGCCTTCGATAGCCGTCTTCGGTCATGGCGACCGGAAATCTGCGGGTCAGGCGAAAGCGTTTGGGCATCTGGTGTCTCCGGCAATGGGGGGACGGATGGCATTCCGCCCCCGATCTGCCGCAAGCTTAGAACGCGTCAGCCGACAAGGCCATCACCGTGTCAGCCCCGGTTTCGATCCGGGCAAGGTGCATGGTGCAGGCGGGCAACTGGCGGGCCATGTAGAAGCGGCCGGTCGCGATCTTAGCTTCCAGAAAGTCACGGTCGGCGTGGCCTGCGTCGAGCGCGTCATAGGCCGCCTTGGCCATGCGGGTCCACATCAGGCCAAGGCAGACATGGCCCATCAGATGCATGAAGTCATAAGACCCTGACAGCGCCACATTGGGGTTCTTCATGCCTGATTGCATGAAAAACATCGCTGCGCCCTGCAACTGCTTGGATGCCAGCTTCAAAGGCTCGACAAAGCCCTTCATCCGGTCATCGCCGTCATGTGCCTTGCACTCGGCCTTCACCATTTCGAAAAATGCCATCACATGCTTGCCGCCATCTTGCGCCAGCTTGCGGCCGACCAAATCCAGCGCCTGCACACCGTTGGCACCTTCATAGATCATGGCAATCCGGGCATCGCGGGCGAACTGGCTCATGCCCCATTCCTCGATATAGCCGTGCCCGCCGAACACCTGCTGGGCCTGCACCGCCATGTCGAAGCCCTTGTCGGTCTGGAAGCCCTTGACCACCGGGATCATCAGGCTGACCAGCCCTTCAGCCGCGGCATCCCCCTGCCGCACCGAGCGGTCGATCAGGTGGGCGGCCCAGAAGGTCAGGGCGCGGGCGCCTTCGACAAAGCTCTTTTGCTCCATCAGGTTGCGACGGATATCGGGGTGGACGATCAGCGGGTCTGCTGGCCCTTGGGGATTTTCGGCCCCGGTCACGGCGCGCCCCTGAAGGCGGTCTTTCGCATAGGCCAGCGCATTCTGATACGCAGCTTCGGCCTGCGCATAGCCTTGCAGGCCCACACCCAGACGCGCTTCGTTCATCATGGTGAACATGGCGCGCATGCCTTTGTGCAGGTCGCCCAGAAGCCAGCCCTTGGCGCCGTCATAGTTCATCACGCAGGTGGCGTTTCCGTGGATACCCATCTTTTCTTCGATCTTGCCACAGGACAGCGCATTGCGGTCGCCAAGCGAGCCGTCTTCATTCACGACAAACTTCGGGACGATGAACAACGAGATGCCTTTGCTACCCTCGCCGCCGCCGGGGGCTTTTGCCAGCACCAGATGGATGATGTTTTCGGCCAGATCGTGCTCGCCGGCCGAGATGAAGATCTTCTGGCCAGTGATTTTGTAGCTCCCATCTGGCTGAGGTTCAGCCTTGGTGCGCATCATCCCCAGATCAGTGCCGCAATGCGGCTCGGTCAGGTTCATGGTGCCGGTCCAGTCGCAGGACACCATCTTTGGCAGATACATGGCCTTCTGTTCCGTCGAGCCGTGGGTGTGTATCGCGGAATAGGCACCATGGGTCAGGCCCTGGTACATGTTGAACGCCATGTTCGCGCTGACAAAGATTTCACCGACAGCCGTTCCCATCAGATAGGGAAGACCCTGACCGCCATAGTCGGGGTCACAATCGAGCGCCGTCCAGCCGCCGTCTTTCATCGCCTTGAACGCCGCGTCGAAGCCTTTGGGTGTGCGTACCACACCGTTTTCCAGATGGCAGCCCTCGCGGTCGCCGACGGCATTCAGCGGTGCCAGTACGTCCGACGCGACCTTGCCCGCCTCTTCCAGCACGGCAGAGGTGAAACCTTCGTCCAGATCGGCATAGCCGGGCGTGCCGGCCGCAGTCACCTTGAGCACGTTGTGCAGCAAAAACTGTATGTCCTTTACGGGGGCGGTGTAGGTCGGCATCTGCGCTCTCTCCCTTGGGCGTATAGTGGTTTTATTCGGCCGCGCGGCGCAGCCCGGCGATCATCGCCCCGCCTGCGTCGAGTTCGGCCCTCAATTCGGCTATCGCCACATCCAGTTCGGCGCGCTGCGCCTCCATCTGCGTCAGGCGCTGTTGAGCCAGTTCATAAGTGCGGATGGTCTGCGCGTGGTTGGACCCGTCCCGATCATACAGATCAAGGATCTGTCGGATGTCTTCCAGACTAAACCCAAACCGTTTGCCACGCAGGATCAGCGTCAGGCGGGCGCGGTCGCGGCGCGTGAACAGACGGCGCGTGCCGTCCCGGTGCGGAAACAGCAATTCCTTCGATTCATAGAACCGCAAAGTCCGCGGAGTGACCTCGAACGTGTCACACATTTGTCGGATGGTCATCAGGTCGTTTGTCATCGGGTCACACTCGCGGGT
>JBKBOF010000223.1:0-4113 GCA_046294955.1 Paracoccaceae bacterium | reverse complement strand
AGGTCTGCGCCTCGAAACCATCGCCCAGATAATCTTTCCATCTGGCCAGTTGTTCAAGAGGCGCAACCCATTGTGGATCGGTCAGCTTCTGATCGCCGGCGATCAGGGCTTTCCGGCCGTCTTCGCCCTTCCAGTAATTCGGGCCAATGTTGTTATATCCCATAGTGGCCGCTTCCCACTGGTCGTTGGTCCCCATGGCCATCGGGATATAGGTTCCGTCCGCCTTGATCTTGTCGAGCGCGGCAAAGAATTCGTCCGTCGTCGTCGGCACCTCGATGCCCAGCGCTTCGAAGGCGTCAGCATTGTAGATGAAACCATGGATCACAGAGGCCATTGGCACGCAAAAGGTCGCGCTGCCGTCATCGGTCTGCCACGCAGATTTGGCCACGTCCGAGAAGTTGACCATGCCGGACAGCCCCGACAGGTCCGCAAGGTGGCCTTGATTGTACAATTCCAGCGATGCGTCGAACGGCCGACAGGTAATCAGATCACCCGCGCTGCCTGCTGACAGCTTCGAATTGAGCGCTGCGTTGTATTCAGCGGGGGCGGAAGGCGAGAAAACAACGGTGATGTCGGGGTGCTGTGCATTGAACGCTGGAATGATGGTGTCCTGCCAGATCGTCAGGTCGTCATTGCGCCAGCTTTCGATGGTCAGCGTGGTTTGTGCCAGTGCGGGCCCAGCCAGCAACGTGCTGGTCAACAAGGCGGTCAGATATGTCTTTTTCATTGTCGTCTCCCGGTTGGAGGGCTTTTCGCCCGGTTGATCTGTCAATCTGTCAGCAGAGGGGCCAGATGGCCACCAGTTCCGGACAGGGCGCTGTCCGCCTGGTCGGGTGAAAGGCCGCGCGCCACCAGAACGGCCGGCTTCACGGCACCAAGCGTTTGGGCAAGTGCATCGCGCGCACTGTCCTCGTCTTCGCCGGATATCGCTGCGACGATGCGTGCGGCCCGGTCGATCAGCTTGGCATTGTCTGCAGTCAGGTTGACCATATAGCCGTCATGGACATGGCCAAGGTTGATCCCGACCAGCACTGACAACATGTTCAATGCCACCTTTTGCACCGTGCCTGCGGCCATCCGGGTGGACCCCGTCACGATTTCCGGTCCGGTGTCCAGAACAACCGCTATATCGGCTATGCCCAGCAGCGGGGCGTCCGTCACATTGGCAAAGCCCACCACCAGAACACCACGCGCCTTTGCCGCCTTCGCAATGGTCATCGTGTAGGGCGTCCCACCCGAAGCGGCGAGGCAGAGAATCACATCGCCCTTAGCCAGCGACGCGTGGTCCAGATCTGCCAGCGCGAGGCTTTCGTCGTCCTCGACACTGCCCTGCATGTGCAACAGCGCCTGGACGCCACCTGCAAACAGCATTGGCACCCGATCAGGGGCAATCCCAAAGGTACCCGGCAGCTCAAGGCAATCTGCCAGCGCCATCAACCCAGAGGAGCCAGCCCCCGCATAGCCCATCTTTCCACCATTCCGCAAAGCCTTGGCACCGGCCTGTGCGGCCCGGTCGATCTGCGGAAACGCGGGGGTCAGGACGCCAAGTGCAGCGGTCTGGCACGTCAGAATGCGCGACAGAACCTCTGCTTTCGAAATGGCATGCAAGCCGTCGGACAAAGGATGGTGGCTTTCTGTGCGACGCTCGGACATCTGATTCCCCTCTCTGTCATTGACAATGCCAAATTAATACCAATTGTAAAGAAGTAAGTTCAATCTGCCCGAAAATCGCGTGTTAATGGGTTTTTGACAGATACCACTTTCAAAATGGTATTCATTTGGTATCTTGTTTGCGAAGGAGATTCGCATGACGCTGTTTCTCGGCATTGATGGTGGCGGCACGGGATGTCGCGCGATGGTCGTGGATGTGACCGGCCTCGTGCTGGGTGTCGGGCAGGCTGGTCCGGCAAACATCGCATCTGATCCCGAAGTCGCCCGCGCCAATATTCTGTCCGCCACGCAACAGGCGATGGCGCAGGCAATCGGCCAGGCCAAAGTGTCGCGCGAACTGCCGCATCTTGTGGCCGGCCTTGGCCTTGCCGGAGCCAATGCCGCGGGTGCTGCCGGACGATTGCGGCTCGGTCTGCCGTTTCAAAGGATTCGCATCGAAACCGATGCGGTCGCAGCGGCCAAGGGGGCGTTGGGCGGGTCAGACGGTATTGTGGCCGCTCTGGGCACAGGGTCGGTTTATGCCGTTCAGCAAAGCGGCAAGATCCATTGCTTCGGCGGCTGGGGCTTGGTTCTGGGTGATGAAGGCAGCGGGGCACATCTGGGTCGGGCGGCGCTGTCGCAGGCGCTGCGCGCCGTGGATGGTCTTGTACCGATGACACCCTTCCTGCAACAGCTTATCGACACCCATGGCGGAGCGTCAGGGATTGTGTCTTTCGCCCAAACTGCCCGCGCTGCTGATTTCGCCCGCTTGGCACCAGATATTCTGAACTCAACCGATCCCGCCGCGCGCGCGCTGTGGGCGGCATCCGTGGCAGAGGTTGAAGCGACACTGGCCCATCTGCGCAGCCTTTCCGGGTTGCCCGTGACGTTTATTGGCGGACTCGGGTCCAGCTATGCCGCCGCTTTGCGGCACATACCGCAGGCCCTTGCCAAGGGAACCGCATTGGACGGGGCGCTTATGCTCGCGCATGAGGTGGCGTAATGGATCAATTGTTTTCCTCGGTGGGCTTTGACGACGCAGGTTCTGGCCCGCTCTACCTTCAACTGCAAAAGCGCATTGCCGAGGCCATTCTGTCCGGCCGTCTGGCTGCCGGTGACAGCCTTCCGGCAGAGCGCGACATGGCTGCAATGACCGGTCTTTCGCGAGTCACGGTACGAAAGGCGGTGCAGGCTTTGGTGGCGACGGGGCAATTGGTGCAACGGCGCGGATCCGGGACGTTCGTGGCCCCAAAGGTTGAACGCCTGGAGCAAGCCCTGTCGCTGTTGACCTCGTTCACCGAAGATATGGCGCGGCGCGGCAAATCGGTTGAATCGGTCTGGCTGTCGCGCCAGATCACAGTGCCTTCGCCTGAAGAGGTGATGGCCCTTGGTCTTGGCGCCGGCGATCATGTGGCGCGGCTGGAACGGGTGCGGCGGTCCGATGACGTGCCGCTGGCCATCGAACGCGCGTCGCTTTCCACCGCCACGCTGCCCGACCCGACCACGGTCGAGACAAGCCTATACGCCGTTCTTCAATCTCGTGGACTCCGTCCTGTGCGTGCGGTGCAACGGATTTCAGCCGCCAATCTGGGCGTGCGGGACGCAGATCTTCTGGGTGTTCCGGTGGGTGCTGCCGGATTGCGCATTGAACGCATCGGCTATCTGCCCGACGGGCGGGTTGTGGAATTCACACGGTCCATTTATCGCGGCGACGCCTATGACTTCGCCGTTGAACTGACCCTGTCGCCGCAAAGCGGCGGCTCTCCGGGAGGGATACCAATATGATGCAGACCCATATGGCCCGCGAAGTGGCAGAAATACCGGCAGCCGCCGCGCGTTTTCTAGACCAGACTGGCCCCACCCTGCGCGATGCGGCCGCCGCCATGCGCGCGCTGGACCCCGGCCTGATCGTCACGGTGGCGCGCGGATCGTCAGATCATGCGGCGACCTATCTGAAATACGCGGTCGAACTGCTTGCTGGTATCCCGGTTGCGTCGGTTGGGCCTTCCATAGCTTCAATCTATGGTCGGCCCTTGAGGCTGAAAGGCGCGGTCTGTGTCGGCATTTCGCAATCAGGCCAAAGCCCGGACATTGTAGAAATGATGCGGGCGGGCCGTGACGGTGGCGCCTTGTCGCTGGCTATCACCAATTTTGCTGACAGCCCGATGGGGGCCGCCTCGGACCATTGCCTTGCCCTGCAAGCCGGGGTTGAACACAGCGTGGCAGCGACCAAGACCTTTGTGGTCTCGGTGCTGGCTGGGCTTGCGCTGTTAGCCGATTGGCAACAGGACGATTCTTTGCGACGCGCCATTGCCGCTTTGCCCGAGGACTTTGATAAGGCGCTACAGCTTGACTGGTCGCCCCTTGGCGCGCGTCTTTCACGGGCCGGATCAGCATATGTTCTGGGTCGTGGACCGGCCTTTGCCATTGCCAACGAATGTGCCTTGAAGCTTAAGGAAACCT
>JBKBOF010000222.1:0-4139 GCA_046294955.1 Paracoccaceae bacterium | reverse complement strand
GGCAAACAACACGCCAATCAACGTGCCGCTGAATTATTATACCGATGACAACCCCGCGATGCCGCCCTTGAATCGCTGGAGAAGTCATGCGCACCTTCTATATGGCAACTGGATCAACGAAATTTACCAGACCACACCCTATGACCCGCAAGACATTGGCCGTTAGTGCGGCGCTTATCGGCCTTGGCCTGATCGCCGCCACCCAGTGGCGCCTGTCGGCAAGGGAACAGGCAGCCCTTGCAGCGCATCCTCCCACCGGGCAGTTCGTGACAGTCGAAGGCTTGCGCGTGCATTTGCAGGTGGCGGGAACGGGTCCGGATCTGGTGCTGATCCACGGCGCGAACGGCAACCTGCGCGAATTCACCTTCGGCTTGATGGACAGGCTTTCCAGCCGGTATCGCGTGATTGCGGTTGACCGGCCCGGATTGGGGTATTCCGACCCCTTGCCCGATGCAGATGCATCCGTTGGCAGTCAGGCCCGTATCCTGCGCGGCGCTGTGGCACAGATTACCGATGCAAATCCATTGGTTCTGGGGCAAAGTTACGGTGGCACAGTGGCGCTTGCCTGGGCCTTGCAAGCCCCCCCGGCCGCGTTGATTCTGGTGTCCGCGCCTTCCTTGCCATGGCCGGGCGCGCTCGACCCGTGGTATCGTGTGACAGCCTCCGCCTTGGGGCGAGCCACGCTTGTGCCTTTGGCATCGGCTTTTGTGGCGCAAAGTTATGTGCGAAGCGCCATCGACAGGGTGTTCAAACCGCAAGACCCGCCCGCCGGGTATGCCGACCACCTGGGCATCGACCTGACGCTGCGGCGCGCATCACTTGCAACCAACGTCATGCAGATCAATGGGTTGCGGCCTGAAGTTGTGGCTATGGAAAGCGTCTATCCGACCCTGACCCTGCCGATTGAACTGGTGCACGGCGATGCCGATACCATCGTGCCCTTGCACATCCATTCGCAGCCCTTGATGGATCTGATCCCGAACGGCAATCTGACGGTGGTGGCAGGCGCTGGCCACATGCCGCATCACACGCACGCCGAGGTGGTGATCGACGCCATCGACCGGGCGGCTGCGCGTGCCGGATTGCGCTAGCGCCGCCAATCGCCATACTTGGCACAAATAATGCGGAGCCAGCCATGAACCTGCCATTTGACGGTGCCATCAGCGCGTTTTTCAAGGACAAGGCCCCAAAGTCCGTGCGCAAGGCAGTCGAAGACGCCGACAAGGACGATATTCTGGACCCGTCTTATCCCTACCGCGAAGAAATGAAGTCCAAGGTTTTTGATGCGCAGATGGACGCGCTGCAAATTCAACTGGTCACGATGCAGTCAGACCTCAAGGCCACTGGCAAACGCCTTGTCGTGGTGTTCGAAGGCCGGGATGCGGCAGGCAAGGGCGGCACCATCGACGCGGTACGGATGAACCTGAACCCGCGTGTGGCGACGGTGGTCGCCTTGTCCAAACCGTCGGACCGCGAGGTCGCGCAGTGGTATTTCCAGCGCTATGTTGACTGGTTGCCTGCCAATGGGGAAATCGCCCTGTTCGACCGCAGTTGGTACAACCGTGCGATGATCGAACACGTGTTCGGCTTTTGCACCAATGATCAACGCGAGCATTTCTTTGCGCAATTGCCGAATTTTGAACAGATGCTGGTCGATGAAGGCTTTATCTTCCGCAAGATCTGGCTGGAGGTGGGTCAGGCCGAACAGCTCAAGCGCTTTCTGGCCCGTGAAAAGGATCCGCTGAAGCAGTGGAAACTGTCGTCCATAGACATCGACGGTCTGGGCAAATGGCAAGAGTATTGCAAGGCCATCGACGAAACCATGGTGCGCAGCCATTTCGATTTCGCGCCTTGGACCGTGATCCTGTCAGACGACAAGAAGCGCGCCCGCATCGCCGCAGTGCAAACGATTTTGCACTCGGTCGAATACAAAGGCCGCGATCTGGCGCTGATCGGCACGCCCGACCCGGCAATCTGTGGCGGACCAGACATTCGGGGTTCGGCGGGCAAGTGAAGCGCGGCTACCATCACGGCAACCTGCGACAGGCTTTGGTCGAAGCAGCCCTTGGTCTGATTTCGGAGAAGGGGCCAACCGGCTTTACCCTGTCCGAGGCGGCCAAAGCTGCCGACGTCACCCCGGCCGCCGTCTATCGCCATTTCGCCGGACGTGAAGATCTGTTGGCCGAAGTGGCTCGGCAAGGCTATGAGATTTTCGCGGCCTTGATGGAATTTGCGTTCGACGGCGGACGCCCGACGGCATTGGCGGCCTTTGAGTCCACGGGCCGCGCCTATCTGGCGTTCGCGCGCAAATATCCTGGCCACTATATGGCGATGTTCGAAGCCGGGCTCAGCCTGAACGACCATCCGGATCTCGCACTGGTGGCGGCAAGGGCGCGCGGTGTGCTGGAACAGGCGGCGGAAAGCCTGTCCCAACACCTGCCGCAGGGGATGCGTCCGCCCTCCACGATGTTCTCGGCCCATATATGGGCGATGAGCCATGGTGTTGTGGAATTGTACATGCGCGGCAGCGCCAACGGCGGTGCGCGCAGCCCCTTTCCCCCCGAAGACCTGCTGGAGGCCGGGATCGGCATCTATCTGCGGGGGTTGGGGCTGTTGCCGCCTGATGGGAGCAAGCAGTCGTGACCGGGGTCTGCGGTCACGCCCCCCATGGGCTGCCATTGAAGCGGCCGGCAGGTGGCGCTATGGACATTCTGGACGGTTCGCGCCGGCAGTGAACGGACGGAAACCATGTATCGCGTCTCTTCCTTTATGCACCAATTTGCTGTGGCCTTGCTGACCGGTGTCGGATTGGCGACGCTTTGGGTCAACCTGTCGCCTTCCAGCTATTATGACGCCATCGAATCGCGTCTGGTCGAGATGCCGTTACCGCTGTGGGTGGCACCATTTCCTGTCGCTCTCACGCCTTTAGCAATTGTCTCCGAAGGCTTGATGGCGCTGTTTTTGTTCTTTGTGGCCAAAGAATTATGGGAAGCCGTGCGATTGGAACGCGGCGCACTTTCGGGAAAGCGGGCAGGTGTGCCCGTCGGGTCGATGATTGGCGGTTGGATCGGGGCTGTGCTGGTCTGGCTGATCACCGGAGCCGTGTTTGAAACGGCAATCGAGGCCACACCGGGCGCGGGCTGGCCGGTGCCGATCGGGTCGGATGTGGTGCTGTGTTATTTTGCGGGGCGGTTGATCTTTGGCACCGGGCACCCTGCCCTGCACCTGTTGCTGCTGATCACCATCGCCAACGATATTCTTGGCCTGCTGGTGGTTGGCATCGCCTATCCGGGCAGCGCGTTGCGCCTTGCGTGGCTTGGGTTGAGCGTGGTGGCGATTGCGGGGGTGTGGATCGGCTTTGCCCGTCTGGCACGCCCTGATCTGTCCGAGCGCGACCATCGCCGGGCCTTTGCGCTTTGGCCCTATATGCTGGCAGGCGGGGTGTCGTGGCTGGGCGTTGTGCTGGCGGGTCTGCCCGGCGCGCTTGGCCTGTTGCCACTGGTGCCGATCATTCCGCATGCAGATCGGGCGTTCGGCCTGTTTGCCGAGGCCGAAGAGTTTCTGCACGATCCACTGAACCGGCTGGCCCATCTGTTGGTGAAGCCGTTGACCGTCGTGCTTTTCCTGTTCGGCTTGACCTGCGGTGGCGTCGATTTTCTGGCCTTTGCGCCCACCACGGGCACGGTTCTGGCGGCGTTGTGGCTGGGCAAGGCACTTGGGGTGATACTGGGCGCGATAGGCGCTGCGCGCCTTATGGGGTTTGGTATGCCCGCCGGTGTTCGACTGCGCGACATGTCGGTCGTCGCCCTGATCACCGGCATGGGCTTTACCGTCCCGGTTCTTGCGATTGACAGCGCGCTGCCCGGAGGGGCCATGGCCGAAGCGGCCCGGCTTGGGATGCTGCTGTCGCTGGTTGCCGGGGCGCTTGCTGCGCTGCTGGCCCGCGCCACACGGGCCCGCTAGGCTTCGTCTTGCAAACAATGCCCGCTCTCGGACATAATTGTGCCCAGAGTGCTGCATAAAACCATCGAAAGGCGCGGTGAGTGCACGGACGGTTCAACGTCGGATTAACCATCGGTGTCTACGCTGATGGGGTCTGTCGTAGCGCGGCAGGGCATGTGGTCGGGCCGGGTCAGAAT
>JBKBOF010000221.1:329-4263 GCA_046294955.1 Paracoccaceae bacterium | reverse complement strand
CGTGCAACATCGGGCGCATCCGCAGACACCGATGCGGTTGCCAACAGCCCCGCAGAAGACATCTGGCGTGCCATGCGCAAGGGCATGGTGACTGCGTCCCCTTCGTGCTCCATCACCCTCTCCCCGATTGCCGCAGGTTAGGACGGAGCCTTCCGGTCTTCAAGCGTTTCAATCCCCTTCGGGCATCAGGCTGTCGAAGCTGGCACCGCGCGCAATCAAAACAGCCTGTGTCCGGCTTTGTACCCCCAATTTGCGCATTATGGCGGTGACATGCGCCTTGACCGTGGTTTCGGCAATCGTCAGTTCATAAGCGATCTGCTTGTTCAGCTTGCCCTCACAGATCAGTTGCAGGATCTTTGCCTGCTGTCGCGTCAACAAAGACAGCCGCACCACCGCTTCCTCTCGTTGGCTGGCCGGTGCCTTCGGGTCGTTTTGCGGGAAATATCCGTCGGGGTGATAGGCCCGCCCCAGACGGATCGCATCAAACGCGGCACGGAAAACATCGCGGTGGCTGTGCTTTGGCACAAAGCCCGCCGCCCCCGCCCGAAGCGCCGCGCTAACCACACGATTGTCCGCAAGCGACGACACAACGATCACCGGCACCTGCCCCACGACCGATTTCAGCCGGATCAATCCGTCCAACCCATCCACATCGGGCAGGTTCAGATCCAGCACAACCACATCGGGCATCGGCGCACGGTCAAGCCGGGCAATCGCTGTATCCAGCCGGTCTGCAGTTTCGATCTTTGTGATACCCGCAACCGCCTTGAGCGTCATCGACAGCGCGTCGCAAAACAGCGGATGATCATCTACCACCAGTGCAGACAGCAAGGGTCGCGGGCTTTCGGCGTGCGGCACGGGGACGGCATGTGCGGTCATGGCTCACCTGATCCTGTATTGGTCTAGCGTAACAGGCATGTCCGACAGATCAAAGTGCGCCTTAAGTCCTATCCCGACGATGATCACCTCGGGGGGGTGGAGCGTGGACTGCACTTGCGCTAAAAACCACATGACACATGGCAACAAGGATCTGCCCCATGCCCCCGATCACCCGACGTTCGGCCCTGTCTCTGGGTCTTGCGCTGACCCTTGCGGACTGTGGTGTGCGCGCCCCCGCCCCCACGCTTGTTGCGCGGGGCGGATCCCCCTCCGAGGGTGGGTCGCCGGAATTACGGGCCCTGATCCAGTATTATTCAGCAGAATACGATGTGCCGGTCAGTCTGGTGCACCGCATCGTAAGGCGCGAGTCCGGCTATAATCCGGGTGCGCGGAACGGACCCTATCTTGGGCTTATGCAGATCCTGCCACAGACCGCACGGACCATGGGCCATCAGGGACCGGCGTCTGAATTGCTCGATGCCGACACCAACTTGAAATACGCGGTCAAATATCTGCGCGGCGCTTGGTTGGTGGCGGACGGGTCCGAGGACCGGGCCATGATGTGGTATTCAAATGGTTATTACTACGAAGCCAAGCGACGCGGCATGTTGCAGGCCGTCGGCTTGCGCGGATGATGCGCGCATGATGGACGGTAACTTGCCCGACCGATCCGCGTTGACAGTCGCCGATCTTGTCGCTGACGGCTTGGTGCCTGCCGGTGATGCACCTGTGCTGAACCGGGTTGCGCAGGATTTTCGCCTGCGCCTGACGCCGCAGATGCGCACGGTGTCTGCGATCTCGACCGGTGTGGCGCGGCAGTTCGTGCCATCGGCTGATGAGTTGATGCAACGGCCCGAGGACAGCCTTGACCCCATCGGGGATGATGTCCACGCGCCCGTGCCCGGCCTGACCCATCGCTATCCAGACCGGGTAATCCTGCACATCACCAAGACCTGCGAGGTCTATTGCCGGTTCTGCTTTCGCCGCGAAACGGTGGGCGATACCGGGCACTTGCCCCCCGATCAGCTTGACGTGGCGCTTGACTACATCGCCAGAACCCCCGCCATCTGGGAGGTGATCCTGACAGGCGGCGATCCGCTGGTGCTGTCGGCGCGCCGTATCGGGCAGGTGATGGCTCGGTTGCATTCCATTGCGCATGTCAGCGTGATCCGGCTGCATACGCGGGTGCCGGTGGTGGCACCAGACCGGATCACCGACGCGCTGATCACCGCCTTGCGCCACCATCCTTCGGTCTGGCTGGTGGTTCACACCAATCACGCAGACGAACTGACCCGCGACGCCTGCGCGGCATTGACCCGGCTTGCGGATGCCGGGATCCCCTTGTTGTCGCAATCGGTGCTGCTGCGCGGGGTGAATGACGACGCAGAGGTTCTGGAGGCGCTGTTCCGCGCGTTGATCCGGTTGCGTGTGAAACCCTATTATCTGCACCATTGTGACCTGGCCCGCGGTGCCGGACATTTCCGTACGACGATCGCGGCTGGTCAGGCGATCATGACGGCGTTGCGTGGGCGTCTTTCGGGCACCTGTCTTCCGACCTATGTGCTGGATATTCCTGGCGGCCATGGCAAGGTTCCGATCGGGCCAGAGTATCTGGCACAAGACCAGAACGGCTGGATCGTGACAGATCCGAACGGTGGACAGCATCGCTATGGCGACCCTGACCGATCTTGATGTATCACTAGAATTACCCACCACAATTTATTGATATCAAGCAGCTTTACCTGCCGCCCATCCGGATGACCACGCCCATTGAAAGTTGTATCCTCCCAACCAACCGGTCACATCCACCACTTCGCCCACGAAATAAAGTCCAGGCACGGCCTTGGCCTGCATCGTGCGGGCATCCAGTGCGTCGGTATCCACCCCACCCAGCGTGACCTCGGCGGTACGATAGCCTTCGGACCCGACCGGCACCAAGCGCCAGTTTCGCAAAAGCTCGGCCACCCGTTCCAGTGTTGCGTTGGACAGCGCGCCAAGCGGCGCTTGAGGCGCGGCAAGGCTTTCCAGATGCCGCGCCAGACGGTCGGGAACCAGACCGGCCAAGGCGCTGCGCAGGGCCGCCTTGGGCATCTGCGACCGCGCGTTGCGCAGGTGGGTTGCCAGATCGCGCCCCAAACTGACATCCAGCGCAATCGCGTCGCCCTCGCGCCAGTAGCTTGAAATTTGCAGGATCGCCGGGCCAGACAAGCCGCGATGGGTGAACAACATGGCTTCGGCAAATTCGGTGCGCCCATGCCGCACCCTGCCATCGACCGACAGGCCGGCCAAGGGCTTCATCCATTCCAGTTCCTGTTCGGCAAAGGTCAGCGGCACAAGGCCGGGGCGGGTTTCCACAATCGGCAGACCGAACTGGTCGGCCAGACGGTAGCCAAAGGCCGACGCCCCCATCTTCGGAATGGACTTGCCTCCGGTCGCCACCACGAGGGACGCGCAAGTCAAGACACCGCGCGGGGTGGCCACCTTGAACCCGCCGCCCGGCACCGCCTCGACCGATCCAATCTCGCAGCCAAGCCACAATTCACCCCCGGCTTGGGCAAGATCGCGCGCCAAGGCATCCACGACCTGCGTTGCCGACCCGTCGCAGAACAACTGGCCCAGCGTTTTTTCGTGCCAGCGAATGCCCCAGTCATCCATCCGCGCGATGAAATCCAATTGCGTATACCGTTTCAGCGCTGACAAGGCAAAACGCGGGTTGCGCGACAAAAACCGGTCCGGTGCGATGTTGAGGTTGGTAAAATTGCACCGTCCACCGCCAGAGATGCGGATCTTCTCGGCCGGGGCCTTGGCGTGGTCGATCACCCGCACCCGACGTCCGCGGCGCGCAGCTTCGATGGCGGCAAAAAGGCCGGCAGCCCCTGCGCCCAGAACGATGACATCCAACTTTTCCATGCCCGCCCCTTAGCCTGCCATTGGCAGCGCGTCCAGATTTGCATTTTTCACAATCACCCCCTTGCACCCGCCAACGCCGTTGGCTAAACACCGCGACACAGTTGGGGCGTCGCCAAGCGGTAAGGCATCGGTTTTTGGTACCGAC
>JBKBOF010000221.1:0-319 GCA_046294955.1 Paracoccaceae bacterium | reverse complement strand
GTTCGAATCCTGGCGCCCCAGCCAACTGCTTTTTTCATTTATTTTCAGTCACTTAGCGGCGGTCGTCATAGGCTGTGTGTTACAGTTTTGTGTGTGTAACACATGGCGCATTTGCGGCTTTTGGGACCAGATCGAAGGACAAAGGGCGAAGCCGAAGCCCCGCCCTTTCATGATTCCCGGTGATGGTCGGCTCAGGCCGGGACGTGGTAGCGGTCTTTCACTTCATCGCCGTCCAAATCGTCTTCGTCGGTCCGAACCAACAGACTCGCTTTCATGCGTGAGAAGTCTGCTTTCAGAGTGCGCAGGTCCGCTGCATAGC
>JBKBOF010000220.1:0-4285 GCA_046294955.1 Paracoccaceae bacterium | reverse complement strand
TCTGGATGGCTGCGTCACTGAAGTTGGGCTGTCGGCCGCGCTCCCCGGTTGGCGCTGCCTCCCAGATCATGGCGGGATCGAACCAGCCTTACGGCGATTGCAGGCAATCGCCTACCGGCCAATGGATCGTCAGCGAGCCGCGGCGCTTGAGCGCTTCGTTATACGAGGGCCAGTTCCTGGTCTTGTAGGCGGGGGGTGTGGGTCTGCGCATGCAATCCAGCTACCACACTGGATTCACAAGATGAATCCCTTACAGGATTTGTGCAACAGAGCCCCTTGTGTTGGTCAGCAGGATGCCAGAACTGCTGGCGGCTATCTTGAGCCCCGCAATAATTGCGACCAGCGAGGGCGCGCGACTATCCAAAATAACGCCCCTGACGTTGAACTTGTGCTACCTGTTTCGGATCAACGCAGATCTCATGTTGTTCGGGAGCAACCCTTAGCATGTGCAAGACTGTCATTTTTAGGGTCGCGAAACAGGCATGTCCCGCATAGGCTGCACCGGATTGGCTCGCGATCAGACGCTTGCGTGTTGCACCGTCGGCTTGCGCTTTCCTGCGTCTTGACGAATGGCTTGGTCACTGCACAACCGCAATCTTGCGCGCTGGCTCAACGGCTGGCGCATGAGCGGGCCCTTGCCCTTGCCGGCAATTTGCACGAAATGTGTCGATATGGATCAGGAATCCCAACGCCCCCGCCTGCGCATCCGTATCGTCTTTGGCGAGGCCGAGATGATGGGGCCGGGCAAAGCCGAATTGTTGGAACGTATCGACCGCACCGGGTCGATCGCGGCAGCGGGGCGTGAGATGGACATGAGCTACAAGCGCGCGTGGGAATTGATCGGCACACTGAATGCCATGTTTCACGCGCCGGTCGTCACCAGCACACGCGGCGGGCCGGGCGGCGGCGGGGCGGTGCTGACCGATACAGGCCGGGAAGTGCTTCGGCTGTATCGCGGCTTCGAAGACGAAGCGGCGCGGGCCGGGGCAGGGCAGCTTGAAGCGTTTCGCGATCTTCTGAAGGATATTCCCGGCTGAAAACAGCGATCTGGTCGAGAGCGATCTCACGACGATATGTGAAAAGGCAAAAGTTGTGCCAGTCATGGCCGCCACAGCCTTCGACACCGATACCGGCACGAAGGTCGCGATCTCGCTGGGTCCGACGGGCAACTGGGCCACGCAAATCCGGCAAGGTGCGCCGTTCCAGTAGGTCGTGGCGCTGAACGGAACGTTCATCAAGCAACAGACAGCCGACAATCTGGCCTCGACGATCGCACACTCGCCAAAATGCATGACGGCACCGGCAGATCCTGTGGTGATTGCGCGTTCAATCCTGCGGGGCTTTCGGCTCTGATCGGGTTGATGCAGCTTGACCCGCAGCGGTCGGGTTTTTCCGACCGACCCCGCAGCATCAGCCGGCAGCTTTGATGTAGCAGGCGACAGTATCCGCCATGCCTTGCGGGGTGTCTTCGCGTCGGAAGAATTGCACGAACCCCAGCTCGGGCAGCACCAGGTAGGTAAATGTCGAATGGTCGATCAGGTAATATTCGTCTCCGGTCTCCTGCTTTTTGTAAAACGTCTTGTAGGCCCGTGACGCGGCCGCAACCTGTTCGGCGTTGCCCGTAAGTCCGATCATGCCGGGGTGGAAATAGTCGGTGAATTCCCGCATCCGATCAACGTCATCGCGTTCTGGGTCAATCGTGATGAACACGGCTTGCGTGTCATAGCCACGCTCGGCCAGCAGTTCGACCGCCTCGGCGTTGCGTGCGCTATCGGTCGGACAGACGTCTGGGCAGAAGGTATAGCCGAAATAAAGCAGCGTCGGCTTTGTCAGCACGTCGGCATCGGTCACCGTCGCCCCTGTTTCATCCACCAGCGTAAACGGTCCACCGATGGAGGCCCCCGCGACCGACGATGTGCTGCACTGCGCAAAGGGGTCGGTGCGGGGCTGAAGGACCCACCAGCCGCCTGCGCCTGCGGTAGCAGCGACAACGGCCGTGGCCGATATCAAAAGGGTTGTCTTGTTCATGGGCACGCTCCGTATTGGGGCCGCGCGCCGCAAAAGCGCGCGCCCATAGGATCAGTTTGACGGGGCCATGCTGTGGCCACCGTGCTGCATATTGCCGCCCATCGGCCGTTTTTCGACCGAGAAGACCACAGGCAATTCGCCCGCGCGTTCGAAGACCAGCGTCGCTGGCACTTCTTCCCCCTCCTTCAGTTGCCGCCCTTGCAGACCCATGAACATCACATGATAGCTGCCGGGTTGCAGGGTCACCGTCGCACCCGGAGCGATGTCGATTGCCTCGACCGGAAGCATCTGGCCGACGCCATCGGTGACGACAGTCTGATGAATCTCGACTTTCGGGAAATCCGCGCGCACGGCGATCAGACGATCAGCTTCGGTCCCGGTGTTGGTGATGGTCATGAAACCGCCACCTGCCATGGCCGAGGGTGCCGTTTCAAAGGCCATCGGATGATCGACGGTCAGGTCGCCGATTTTGAAGTCATGCGCCAGCAGCGCGGTGGAAATAAACGAAAGGGCAGCCGCAGCCGCGAGGGTTTTCAGGTTCATCTGGTATATCCATGTTTGCTTGCCGCACCGAATAAGGCGCGACGGAATTGATCGGTCAGCTTTGTGTGATCAAATAATCCGTGGCGGCCCGCGCGCCGGCGCTGCCGGGTTAAGCACCTGTGCATGCGGTGCGCTGGGGTGCGGAGGCACCGCAAATGGGATGGCTGCAAACGGATCAGGCAGACGAAGGGCGACGACAGGGGACAACACCGCCAGATCGACAAGACGGCAGGCATCGCAAGACACCGAACCGGGATGCGGAACGTTGCCATCGCGGCACAGGTCGGCATTGGACCCACCGGCTGCCAGGAATTGCGTGTAGGCGTCTTCGGCTTGTGCAAAGCCAGCCAAAGCTGCGCGCCGTGCCGATGTGACCAGAACAAGCGACATCACAACACAGAAAACCAGACAGAATTTGCCCAGCACGCGGTAGAATTCGACTGTGCCTGATCGGTGCAGCATACCTTGTCTGATAGCAAATGTGCCACCCAGAGTCCATTTGTCTGAGTGCCGCACGCAAACAAACCGGTGCTCACAACCGCAATCCGGACTTTGGGATATTTGCGCCGGCTATTTCCCGTCGCATGCTGCTTCGGAACCACGACCGCTATAGGCCGATGCCTGGAGTATGCTTGCCGGGGCTTGCGTTGTCCTTGGTCTCGGGTTAGACCGTTGCAACCGGTTGCAATGATGGTGATGCCGGCGTGCGGTGCAGGGGTGCAAGATGACGGATATCGGGATAGGGCTTGTCGGCGGCGGCTATATGGGCAAGGCCCACGCGGTTGCTCTTTCGGCTGTTGCCGCCGTTTTTGACACGCCGCTGCGCCCGAAGCTCGAAGTGATTGCCGCAGGCAGCCACCATAGCGCCAAGCGTTACCGCGACGCTTATGGTTTTGCTCGTGCCGCACCCAATTGGCAGGATCTTGTCGCAGATCCCGAGGTGCAGGCCGTGGTCATTGCCTCGCCCCAATCCACCCACCGTGCCATAGCCGAGGCCGCCTTTGCCGCTGGGAAACCGGTGTTTTGCGAAAAACCGCTGGGTGCGTCGATGGACGATGCCCGCGCGATGGTGGCGGCTGCCGAGGCGTCGGGTCTGCCCAACATGATCGGCTTCAACTACGTGCGCACGCCCGCGACGCAGTTCGTGCGGGGCCTGCTGGCGACAGGCGCGATCGGCACCGTCACATGGTTTCGCGCCGAGCATACCGAGGATTTTCTGGCCGACCCCGACCAGCCCGCCACATGGCGCACCACAGGCCGGGCCAATGGCACGATGGGCGATCTGTCGCCGCACCCGATCAACCTGACGCTGGCGCTGATGGGCGATGTGGCCGAACTGTCCGCGCGGATCGAGACGGTGCATGCCAAACGGCCCGGCCCCGACGGGCAGGTGAGCGTGACCAATGACGACCACGCTCAGATGATGCTGCGCTTTGCTTCCGGCGTAATGGGGCATCTTTACGCCAGCCGCACCGCGACCGGGCGCAAGATGGGGTATGCCTATGAAATCCATGGCACGAAGGGTGCGATCCGGTTTGATCAGGAAGATCAGAACGCCGTCCACCTTTACCGGGCCGAAGGGCGAGGCGGAACGCCGCCCCAAGCAGCTGAACGAGTGGCCGCAGCTGAGAAGCCGGAAAGAGGACGCGAACGGCGGCCTTTGGGGCTGGGTTCAAAAGAGGCGGCGCTCATGCGGAGGTGATCAGCGCAGCTG
>JBKBOF010000219.1:3436-4348 GCA_046294955.1 Paracoccaceae bacterium | reverse complement strand
GCAAGCCCAAACCGTCCCGCAAATATTTGTCGGCATGCAACATATTGGCGGCTTTGACAATCTGAACCAAAAACTCTCGGATCGCCAGGAAAAGTAGCAGTGACGTCGTGGGCCCCTTGGTAGCGGTAAGATCCCTGCAGATATCAGCGAGAGCGGAACTCTTCCCCTGCCCAGCAGGCACCGGGGCCTGCCCACCATGATCCTTGCGATAGGGGCGATGGGTGTCGCAATCGGGTCTGCCCAGTCTAAGCAACGTACCTGCCACTGAAATTTCACTCTGGAGAAAGAATATGCGTTTCGAAGACAAAGTGGTCGCTATCACCGGCGGGGGATCGGGCATCGGCAAGGAAGCAGCCGCCCGGTTCGTCGCGGAAGGTGCGCGCCTTAGCTGATGCGCTCGGGGTGAGCATGGATGATCTAGCCGGGTAAGATCGGCCCAAATTGGACGTGGACGACAGCTTTCGACCTCGAAACAGAGACTGTGAAAGCGATACTTCTTTGCTTTGCCCTTCTGGCGTAAACTTGGCATGCAACACACCGTTCCCTCTGGCCCTCCTACCCATCCTGGCAAGGTTTACCCCCCGCCACTTCTGCAAGCGGATAGATGGCAAATCCCGCTCAGAACTGAGCTACCTTCTCTCCCTTGGCAGCATGCGTCACAACAATCCCAATTCGCTTTGCACGGGTTTCGACACGCTTGGCCTGTACGATCCAGCGCAGGATGTTTCGGCGGTACGAGGGGGCGGCCGTTTGCCACCAATCCAGCGCGTGGGCGGCATCCAGCGCCTCGATCAGGTCATCGGGGTCGATAAGCGCGTCCACCGGGTCAGACACATGCCACAGGCCGCTGTCTTGCCCCTGCCGCACCGCCGCCCGGCCCGCCGGATGCATCCGCCCCTCGGACTCCAGCCG
>JBKBOF010000219.1:0-3431 GCA_046294955.1 Paracoccaceae bacterium | reverse complement strand
AATAAGTTGCATCGTGCGGTCGGCGTCCAGCACCATGCGCCGCCCGTCGATCCAGCCATACGCGATCAGCCCGTCCAGCACAGTTTCTCGCGACACATACCTGTCGCGCTGAGCGGCTTTCCATGTGACCAGCCACACACTTTCGGCTTGCGCATGATGCGCGGCCAGCCAGTCCCAAAGCGCGGCCTCGCTTTGCACCTCGACCCGGACAAACCTTCCAGCGTCCATTCACCCCTCCGATGTGCCGGTCAAGAGGCGCAGGATCAGGTCGATGTGACTTTCCCGGATACGGTCCACGGGGTTGAGCGCCTCAGCGTCGGGGAAGGAGGCGGTCATCTCCCGCTCCATTGCCAGAAAGATCACAGGCCCGAAGATCATCTGGCGCAGACCCAGTGTATCGAGAGGCGCAAAGCTACCGCGCGCAATGCCGTCCTCGATCATGCCGGTCACCAGCGCATAGTGGCGCGCGATAAATCCGCCGTGAAAATTCTGCGCGATTTCTGGAATTTTTGCTGCGACCTCGGCGATCAGGGGGGCCATGCGCCCTACAGGCAGCGTCAGGTTGACGCGGTAAATTTCTTCCATCGCGGCACGGATGCGGGCGGCGTCGGTAAAGTCGGGGGCGGCCCGGATCGCCTCAAGCCGCTGTACCGCGCCCTCATAGCCTTCAGTGACGCAGGCCACGAAGAGGGCCTGTTTTGACGGGAAGTGGTAGTAAAGACTGGCCTTTTGGACGCCAACTGCACGGGCAAGGTCCGCCATCGACGTGCCCGCATAGCCGTGAGTCACGAACGCTTCGGTTGCCAGTCGTAGGATTTCATCGCGCCGGTCGGATATGTGCGGATTGTGAATTTCGGCCATTGACGCCAGATTTCCTTGTTCTATCTGCCTACCGATCGGTCGGTAAGCACATCCAAGATTTAAGGGGCTGGCGTGAAAAAGCAACTCTTTGCACTGGGCATAATTTTCGTCGCAGGCTCGGCATATGCAGTGGCGCAGGGGGCTATCGGGCAGGTCGGGCCAGCGCCAGAGGTGCTGGTCCCGGCCCTTGAAACGCCAGTGCCGGTGGTGCGGACCGTGGTGCTGCGGTCAGCACCCGATACCCTTTCCCGGCAGTTCTTTGGCCAAGTGCGGGCGCGCGAAACGGTCGATCTGTCTTTCGAGGTCGGCGGAACGCTGCACCGGCTGATCCCCGAAGAGGGAACGCGCGTCGCGGCGGGGCAGATGATCGCGCAACTGCGCACCGATGCGTTCGAGCGGGCGGTCGCGCGGGCCGCGTTGCAGTTCGAGATGGCTGCGCGCGAGGCGGAGCGGGCGGCGCAACTGGCGGCCCGTGCCGTGGGCCCCGGGACGCGGGCAGAGGATGCAGCAACCGCACGCGACATGGCCGAGGTGGCGCTGCGCGAAGCCCGAGCGGCGCTGACAGATGCCACGCTGACCGCGCCCTTCGATGGGCTGGTGGCAGTGCGCATCGCCGCCGAACACGCCAGCGTAGCGCCCGGTCAGCCGGTGCTGCGACTGCACGACATGTCGCAAGTGCGGATCGAGATCGCCGTTCCCGAACGGCTGATCGCGGCTGTGGGGGACTTGGGCGACGTGCGCTTTGACGCCCGTTTGGCAACAGGGCGCGACGTGCCCCTGATGCTCGTGGCCTTCCAGCCTGAAACCGACCGCATAGGCCAGTCTTATCGGGTGACGCTAGCGTTGAACGCGGCGGATGGGGCAGGCTTGCTGCCCGGTGCGTCGGTCACAGTGACAGCAACCCTGCCCGCGCCGAACGGCGGGATGACGGTTCCGGCGACGGCCTTACTCGCCCGCAACGACCGGGGTGCCGAGGTTTTTGTGCTGCAGGACAGTTCCACTGTGCGACGCGTCCCGGTGACGGTCACGGCGCCCGCAGGCGATGGCTTTCGCATCGACGGGCTGCCCGAGGGCGCAGAGGTTGTGGCAATGGGTGCCCACCGTCTGCACAACGGGCAGGCCGTGCGCCGCTTTGTCCCGCTGACCCTTTCCGAAAACTGAGCGGGGATCGCCATGAGCATCGCCCGCCTGTCGATTGAACGCCCGCTATATACTTGGTTGTTGATCCTGTTCTGTGTCTTCGGCGGCATCGGCGGATATGTCTCGGTGGGCAAGCTGGAAGACCCCGGCATCACGCTGAAATCAGCACTTGTCATCACGCCTTGGCCGGGGGCGACGGCGGCCGAAGTGGCGGCAGAGGTGTCAGAGGTTCTGGAAAGCGAGATCCAGAAGCTGGACGAGATCGACTATGTCACCTCGCGCAACACGCCCGGCCTGTCGGTGATCGAGGTGCACATCCGCGATACGTTCGGTGGGTATGAACTGCCGCAAGTCTGGGACCGCTTGCGCGCGCGCGTGTCGGACGTGACACCGAACCTGCCTGCTGGAACGTTGGCCCCGCAGATCAACGACAGTTTCGGCGATATCTACGGCATCTATTTTGCCGTGACCGCCCCCGGCCTGAGCGACCCTGAGCTGCACGACACCGCCCGCTTCCTGCGGCGCGAGATGCTCTCGGTCAAGGGCGTCGCCAATGTGCAGCTTTTGGGCCTGCCGCAGGAGGCGGTGTTTGTCGAACCGTACCAGGCCGCACTTGCCAATCTGGGTGTGCCGCCCGGTGCGATCCTGGGCGCCATTGGTGCGGTGACGGGGGTTGCCCCTACGGGCAGTGTCCGCGACGGCGGCGCGCAAGTTGCCGTTGAGGCCCCGCAGCAGGACGCGGTCGATTTCGCCCTGCGCGGGCTGACCATCGGGGCGGAGGGGCGGACGTTCAACCTTGCAGATCTGGCCGCCATCTCGCGCGTTCGGGTCGATGAGCCCACGCATCTGATGCGCTACAACGGGGTCGAAGCGTTCACGCTGGGAATATCGGCGTTGGGTAGCGAGAACATCGTGACGGTGGGCGCGCGGGTCGAGGAGCGGTTGGCTCAAGCGATGGCGCTGCTGCCGCTGGGGGTCGAGGTGCATCCGATCTATCAGCAGCATGTGGTTGTGGACGAAGCCAACGGCGCGTTTCTGATCAGCCTCGCGCTGTCGGTGGGCGTCGTGATCGCGGTGCTGGCGCTGTTCATGGGCGCGCGCGCAGCGGTGGTCGTGGGGGTCACGCTGGCGCTGACGGTGATTGCCACGTTCTTTTTCATGATGCTGTTCGGGGTCAAGGTCGAGAGGATCAGCCTTGGCGCGCTGATCATCGCTATGGGGATGCTGGTGGACAATGCCATCGTCATGGCCGAGGGCATGCAGATCGAAATGCGCAAGGGGCGCAGCGCGCCCGATGCCGCGCAGGAGACCGCGCGCAAGACGCAGGTGCCGCTGCTGGCGGCCACCGTGATCGGCGCGATGGCCTTTGCCGGGATCGGGCTGTCGCCCGATGCGTCGGGAGAATTCCTGTTCTCGCTCTTTGCTGTCAT
>JBKBOF010000218.1:0-4352 GCA_046294955.1 Paracoccaceae bacterium | reverse complement strand
CGATGGTGGCCGAACTGGCCACGACCCGTGACATGGACAAACGTGGCGAAATCGCCATCCGCTTGAACGAGATGCTGACCAAAGACAGCTATGTCATCGTACCGCTGGTGGACCGTGGCCGTCTGTCGGCCCATTCGAAAAGCCTTGGTGGCGTGGTCCTGAACACCTGGGATTCCGAACTGTGGAACGCCAGCGACTGGTTCCGCATCAAGTGATCTGACACCGGGGCGGGGCAGCGGGTTTTCAGACCCCTGCCCCGCCTTTCGCCACTTAAACGACTGCAGACCAAAGGCGTTGCCCATGCTCACCTTCACGATCCGTCGGTTGCTGCTGGCCATTCCGACGCTTTTGTTCATCAGTCTGGTGATCTTCCTTCTGGTCGATTTCGCCCCCGGCTCGCCCATGAGCCAGATCCCGCTGACCGTGCCGCCCGAAGTGCGTATGAAGATCATCGAGGCGATGGGTGCGAACGAGCCGATCTTCGTGCGCTATCTGCTGTGGCTGAAGCAATTTTTCTGGGTTGAACCGCTGGTTGTGTTCGACTCTGTGTTCCACACCACGTTTTCCGAAGGCATGCAGCGCATCGTAAGCTGGCAATCGCGCAGCCCGGTCATGGATATCATCTGGCAGCGCGTGCCGCAAACCATGACGGTGGTCGGGTCGGCCTATGTGATCGGCGTGCTGATCGCGTTGCCGATCGGCATCTATTCCGCCTATCGGCAGTATTCATGGTTCGATCAGTTGGGCACGCTGTTCGCGATGATCGGCTTTTCGGTGCCAACCTTCTTTACCGGGGTGGTGCTTATACTGGTGTTTTCGGTCAACCTTGGCTGGTTTCCATCGATCTATGACACCACATTGCGCGTGACCGACTGGGCCAGTTTCACCAAGCAAGTTACCCAGATGGCGATGCCGGTGGCCGTGCTTGCCCTCTATAACGCCGCCCAGATCAGCCGCTACATGCGGTCGTCCATGCTCGACAATCTGGGGCAGGACTATGTCCGCACCGCCCGCGCCAAAGGTATGTCGGAACGGGTGGTGGTGCTGAAGCATGTGTTGCGCAATTCGCTGATCCCGGTGATCACCGTCATCGCCCTTGGCATTCCCACGATCTTTGGCGGCGCCATCATCACCGAACAGGTGTTCAAGGTGAACGGCCTTGGGGCGTTGCTGATCAACGCCATTCAGGGGTCGGATCTGCCGATGGTGCAGACGCTGACCTTCATCTTCGCCGTGCTGATCGTGCTGTTCAACCTGATTGCCGACGTTCTTTACGGAATGCTCGACCCGAGGATCCGCTATGACTGATACATCCGTCATCGAAAAACCGCGCAGCCAGTGGGCCGATGTGTGGTCACAGTTCAAGACCCACAAGGGCGCTTTGGCGGGCCTGGCCGTGTTCGTGCTGCTGATCCTGTTCGTGACCGTGGGGCCGTTCATCTGGACCGTTGATCCGACCTACATCAACCCGAACGGCGCCGAGATGATCCGCACCCGCAACAAGCCGCCAAGCTGGCAGTTTCCGCTGGGCACCGATCAGTTGGGCCGTGACATGCTGGCCCGGATGATGAAGGGCGGACAGGTCTCGATCGCGGTGGGTCTGGTGGCCATGCTGATCTCGATCTTCCTTGGCACCTTGGTCGGCGTGCTGGCCGGGTATTTCAAACGGCTTGACGGTCCGCTGATGCGGCTGACGGACCTGTTCCTTGCACTTCCCCTCTTGCCCCTGCTGCTGGTCATGGTGATGTTGTTCCGCGATCCATTGGCCCGCGCCATGGGGCCGGAGGGCGGCACCTTCCTGCTGATCGTCTTCGCCATCGGTGTCACCAGCTGGATGCAGGCCGCACGGATTGTGCGTGGCGATGTGCTGGCCTTGAAAGAGCGTGAATTCGTGCTGGCGGCGCGGTCGATCGGCACACCGTCGCGGCGGATGATCCTGCGCCATATCCTGCCAAACGTCGTCAGCCCGATCATGGTGTCGGCCACGCTTGGCATCGCATCTGCCATCATCACCGAAAGCGCGCTGTCTTTTCTTGGGCTTGGCTTCCCGCCAGACTTTCCGACATGGGGGCGGCTGTTGTTCGACGGTGTGGACTATATCCAGCAATACCCTGAACGGGTGATGTGGCCCGGCGTTGCGATTTCGCTTACGGTGCTGTCGGTGAACTATATCGGTGATGGGTTGCGCGATGCGCTGGATCCGCGGATCAGGGGGCGATAAGACCAAAACTTGCACCCAAATTCGAAATCGTGCATAGAAACCTTCATGGCTTCAGTCATTGCCTTGGATGAAGCAGGACTGTCGCAATGCACACCATTAACTGATCGGGCTGATCGGGGGCATGTCTTTGGACCGCATCATCAAAGAAGCAGAGCATATCGGCGAACTCTCTGCTGATGCCGCCTGCGGTGGTCTGTCGGTCGCCGAGATGGAAATTCAGGCCACGCTTGCGGCGAATTTCCTCAAGGCCCTCAGCCACGAGGGTCGGTTGATGATTCTGTGCCACCTGTCATCGGGTGAAAAGACGGTGACGGATCTGGAACATCTGCTCGACAGTCGGCAAGCTGCTGTCAGCCAACAGCTCGCCCGCCTTCGTCTGGAAGGGTTGGTGGCGTGCCGCCGCGAAGGCAAGGCCATCCACTATTCAATTCAGGATCCAAAGGTCAGCCGAACCATCGAACTGGTGTATGACATGTTCTGCAAGGCTGATCAGATCTGAGCACTTGCGTCAACCAGCCTAGCCGCGCCCAAGGTAGGGCATGTCGCGCGCCATGATGGTCATGAAGGGCACATTCACATCCAGCGGCAAACTGGCCATGTGCAACACGGCTTCAGCCACATGCACCACCGGCATCAGCGGTTCGGGCCGCATCTCACCACTGGCCTGCGGAATGCCAGCAGAGAACCCGGCAGTCATCTCACTGGCCGCATTGCCGATGTCGATCTGACCGCAAGCGATGTCAAACCGCCGTCCGTCCACCGCCAAAGTCTTGGTCAGCCCGCTGACCGCATGTTTCGACATGGTATAGGGCACCGAACCGGGGCGCGGACGATCCGCACTGATCGAGCCATTGTTGATGATCCGTCCGCCTTGGGGGCTTTGCCGACGCATCAGGCCAAAGGCCGCCCGCGCGCACAAGAACATGCCTGTGATGTTCACGCCCGACAGCGCCAGCCAATCCTCGACCGCAATCTCGTCAATCGGGGCACCTTTCAGGGACATGCCCGCATTGTTGAACAAAACATCCAGTCGGCCCCACTCTGCCGCCACTTTCGCAAAGGCTGCGTCAACCTGTGCCGGATTGGTCACGTCGGCCGGCAGGATCAGCGCGTCCTGCGCCCCCGCCGTCTCGCGCAGCGCATCCGCGCGTCGGCCAAGCAAAGCGACACGCCAGCCCGCAGCAATGAAGCCCCGTGCTGTGGCCCGGCCAATGCCCGACCCTGCTCCGGTGATCAGAATGTTGCGCTGCGCCATGTTGTGCCCCCTTGCCGCGTGACTATCGAAACCATAGCGGTCAGAATTGCGGCGGGCCAGCGGACATCGGCCGGAAATCCTTGCGACACCCTTGCGTCGCGTATTTGCCGGTCAGTGCAACCGGAACTCTCCCACCACATTGCGCCATTCACCCGGGGAAATCAGCTTTTTATGGGTGAACCGTACAGAATGAAGCGGGCCTTCGATGTTGCCCTGCCAAAATTCGATAAAGCGGAAAAGCGCGGGATAATCGGGGGCAAGATCATAGTCCTGCCAGACGAAGGTATTGAGAACATTGCGATAATCCGGCATGCGGTAGAACATCTCGGCCGTTGTCAGCCCATATCCTTTCAGCATCAATTCCGTCTCGGTTGCCTGCATCACTGGCCTCCTTTCTGTACGCCCTGATCGAATCATGCCAAATCAGAATTAAAAATCAATGATTTCAATCTGTTGTCACTGTAGCGTGCATGCTGCCAAAACCTGTGCCGGGGCGGCATTGCACCCCATCCCTTGCTTGGTGTAAGGTTCCGCCAACTAGATATAGCCCCGCGCAAGGGAGGCCGCGTCCGAATGAGCGATACGCCAGAAGATACTGACACCACAGGCGAAATTCCTGAAAGGCCCGTGCATGTCGGCCCGCAGATTGACATCGCGGCCGAGATGAAGACCGCCTATCTCGATTACGCAATGAGCGTGATCGTCAGCCGCGCGATCCCCGATCTGCGCGACGGCCTGAAACCCGTGCATCGGCGCATTCTGTTCGCGATGAGTGAATCGGGCAACAGCCACGACAAGCCCTACCGCAAATCGGCCCGCCCGGTGGGCGATACGATGGGGAAATACCACCCCCATGGCGACTCTGCGATCTATGAC
>JBKBOF010000217.1:0-4356 GCA_046294955.1 Paracoccaceae bacterium | reverse complement strand
ATGTTGAGCACATCATGGGTGCTGCCACCGGGACGCGTTTCGCGCTACCGACACTTACTACAGACGTCACCCAGCCCCACTGGCCCATGTTCGCACCCCGGCAGGTGACCCATCGGGCCTTGCTGCTCATAGACTTCGTTGAAGGTGCCAGCCGGATCCTGAGAGACCTCTGTCCCGTTCAGAATCAACACGCCATTGCGCATCTGCACGGTATCGCCTGGAATACCGATCAATCGCTTGATGAAATCGGAACCATTCACCGGATGGCGGAAGACCACAACATCGCCGCGTTCGGGTTCGCTGAACAACAGCCGACCCTCGAACGGACAGATCCCGAAGGGACAGGAAAACCGGCTGTAGCCATAGGCCATTTTATTGACAAAGAGAAAATCTCCGATCAGCAACGTGTCCTTCATGCTGCCTGACGGGATCCAGAACGGCTGGAAGAACAAGGTGCGGAACACGCCTGCAATCAACAGCGCATAGACAACCGTCTTGATCGTTTCGACAATGCCGCCGTCGTTCTCTGCCTTGCTGGCCATCCTTGATCCACCCTGTTGCTGCTCGGGCCGCTACATGCGCCTGCAGCCCGTTCAAGTCAAGTTCACCGCTTGGACGGGATACGTCACCCTTTCGTCAAAACCCGCGCCTCGATCACGACAAAGGCTTGTGCCCACGGGTGGTCGTCGGTCAGGGTGACGTGGATCACGGCCTGATATCCGGTCGGAGTCATCATCTGAAGCCGCTCGGCGGCCCAGCCTGTCAGCTGCATGACAGGCTGTCCGGATGAAAGATTGGTCACAGCCATGTCTTTCCACGCAATCCCCATGCGCAGACCAGTGCCAAGTGCTTTTGAACACGCCTCTTTGGCCGCCCAGCGTTTGGCATAGGTCGCGGCAACCGCATGCGGGCGGCTATCTGCCTTGCGTTGCTCAGAATCTGTGAACACACGATTGCGAAAGCGGTCGCCGTAGCGCGTGAGCGTCGCTTCGATGCGGTCTATGTTGGCAAGGTCACTGCCGATCCCCAGGATCATCTTGTTACTCCACGACCACAGAAATCGCACCGATGTCTTGGCTTATCCCGCCCAAACGCCAAGAGGACCCGATGCCTTGCGACTGGTGCCTTGCAAAGGATTATCCACGCACCTCGTCCATCCGACGGCGCATCTCTTCGATCGCGGGGCCAAGTCCTATGAACACCGCTTCCCCAATCAGAAAGTGACCGATGTTCAGCTCCATCACCTGCGGGATGGCCGCGATGGGGGCCACGTTGTCATAGGTCAGACCATGACCTGCATGGACTTCAAGTCCAAGCGAGTCAGCCAGAGCCGCCCCCCGACGCAAGGCATCCAGCTCTGCATCCGCCTCGTCGCTTCGGCCTTCGGCGTGGAGGTCAGAATACAGCCCGGTGTGCAATTCAACCACCGCAGCCCCGATGCGGGCGCTTGCTTCTATCTGACGCGGGTCATGGTTGACAAACAGGCTGACCCGCGCCCCAGCGTCCCGCAAGGGTGCCACGATATCAGAAAGACGCGACACGTCGCCCGCTACATCAAGTCCACCCTCGGTCGTGCGTTCTGCGCGGCGCTCTGGCACAAGGCAGACGGCATGAGGGTGCGTGCGCAGGCAGATGGCCAGCATCTCATCCGTCGCTGCACATTCAAAGTTCAACGGAATACCGATTCCTGCCTTGAGGGCCACCATGTCAGCATCCCCGATATGACGCCGGTCTTCGCGCAAATGAGCTGTAATCCCGTCTGCGCCTGCCGCCTCGGCCAAGAGAGCTGCACGCAAAGGGTCGGGCCACGCGCTGCCGCGGGCGTTGCGCAGCGTCGCCACATGATCGATGTTGACCCCAAGCCGAAGTTTGCCAAGCGCTGTCATGAATCGTACTCTCTTGTCCTGTTGCGCGAAGATTAGGTCGCGGGCGGGGGTTCGTCATCCCCTTGTTTTATATCGGGGACAGGGTCCTGCCGACCGTCAGCAAGCACTTTCAATGCCGCTAGCTTTTCGCGCAGCAGCAACCGTTTTTCGCTGCGCTCTTTGAACTTGGCAACACGCGCTTTCTGGTAGGCTTCCACAAGCGGGATTGTCAGGTAGTAGAAGAGAAGGCTCAGCAGGATGCCCGGCCCCAGCGCACCGATGAAGTAGGGCGCATAGACCTCGGACCAGAACTGCACCAGCCCGCCCCAATGCATCTGTTCAGGGCCGAACAGAGCGATGAAATTGTGCCACAGATCGCCACCTGCCCGAGCGAAGGCATCGCCAATCGCTTCGGCATTCAATGGCGTGTCAATCCCCAGCATCCAGTGACCCAATGAAATCGAACCGACCGCGAAAAAGGGTGTGGTGATCGGATTGGAATTGAAGGTTCCCAGAAGGGCCGCAAGAATGTTGCCCCGCATGATCCATGCAAGCCCTGCCGCCCCCAAGAATTGCAGACCGGGCAAAGGCAGGAACCCGATAAGGCATCCGGCAAACACCCCGCGTGCGATGCGGTGCGGGCGGTCCGGCAATCGGCGCATACGGTGGATGACATAGCGGGTCGCACGGCGGAACCCCCCGGTCGGGTAGAACATCTCCCGCACCCAAGCCAGCCCTGTCCGCCGGTCGCGCCTTTTGAAAACCACGTCTTTCCTCGCTAGCCTGTCGTGTCGCCGCAGCGTGCTGGCGACATAAGCCTAATGTCAGTGGCAATATATGACTTCCCCATGACTGGCGCGTCAGAAATTGCACATATGTCTAGTGGTCTTAGTGACGAATGCATGAATAACCAGGCCAAAATCAACAGACGTCACGTCCCTCCGGACGGTCCGTCATCAACCGAAGAACGCGCACGCAACCGGGCTGCCGCCTTTTCGCGAATTGTTTCTGCCCTGTCCCGACGACGTTTTTGACGCAACTTCTGATACCCAAAGATCAATGGCAAGGTGATGTAATAGCTCAGGGTCGCCGCCACCAGCCCTGGCAAGATTCCCCCGACCAGATAGGGTTTGAAGAGCCCATTGTAAAAATGCTGTAACTTGCCCCATTGCGTCGGAGCATTGGTGAAAATCGCGATCATGTTTTGCCAGACTTCGCCGCCCGCACTGGCAAAGGCAGACAAAATCTGGGTTGCGGGCACCGCATCGACACCAGTGCCAAGGATGAGATGCCCCAACTGCACAGACAGGACGGCTATGATGGGAAACGTGATCGGGTTTCCGAACAACGTGCCAAAAATCGACGCAATGATATTGCCGCGCATAAGAAAGGCCAGCAAGGCGGCACCAAAGAAATGCAAACCAAACAATGGCGTGAACGAGATGAAAACCCCCGCAAAAATGCCGCGTGCAATGCGGTGGGGGGGATCAGGTAACCGAGTCAGTCTGTGCCGGACATAGTGCGCCGAGCGCAGCCACCCACCCGGTGGATAGACGAATGCCTTCAGGCTGTCCCAACCCGAGCGTTTGTTTCGGCGTCGAAACACCACCGTGCCGACTCCCCTTTCCTATCGTTGATACTGCCCTATGACACCAAAGCGTCAGGGCTTGCGTGTTTGATCACGATGTCGGGACACCTGCGCCACATCGGTCTCCGCTTCAAGAGCTGTCATGACCATATGCAGATGTTCCACATCGCGAAGGTCAACATCGACAAGAAGACGGTAAAAGTCCGGCTTGCGATCCGTAAACCTCAGATCAGAGATATTGGCCTTCTGCTCACCTATCAAGGTGCAGATACGGCCAAGAACGCCTGCATCGTTGGCAATCGTGAGTTCCATGGTCACGGTATGCACCGCGGCATGGCGGCCAGAGTGCCAGGCCAGATCAACCCACCGGTCGGTCTGTTCTTCGAATTCCTCAAGCGCGGGACAATCGATGGCATGCGCGACAACACCTTTGCCCCGATATGTAATGCCGACGATCCGTTCTCCCGGCACCGGCTGACAACAGGGGGCGCGACGAAATGCCTGCTCTGCGGCCAGCCCCAAGACCGGACGGGTGGCATCCACCTCTTCCAGATCGGCGCGGGCGAGTTCGGGATATAACGTCTCGACCACCCGTCGAGCCGTCAGTTCAGCCGACCCCAGACGGGCCAAAAGGTCTTCTTCATCGCTCAGGCCCAGCATCTTGGCAGCGGTACGCAAGGCTTTTTCCGATGCCTTCTTGCCGACGTGGTCAAAGGCCGCGCGGGCCAATTCCTGACCCAGCTTGATGAAGCGTCCCCTGTCCTCTTCACGCAGGGATTTGCGGATTGCAGCCTTGGCGCGGCCTGTGGTGACAATATCGATCCAGCTTGATTGCGGGCGCTGACCTTCGGCGGTGATTATCTCGACCGACTGGCCGTTTTTGAGCCGGGTCCAAAGCGGCAC
>JBKBOF010000216.1:0-4357 GCA_046294955.1 Paracoccaceae bacterium | reverse complement strand
AAATGATCCAGATGCAGACCAATCTGGATGTTGCTGACAACTCTGGCGCTCGCCGAGTTCAGTGCATCAAGGTTCTGGGCGGTTCACACCGCCGCTACGCATCCGTGGGCGACATCATCGTGGTGTCGGTCAAGGAAGCTATTCCAAAAGGCCGTGTCAAAAAAGGCGACGTGCGCAAAGCCGTTGTCGTGCGCACCGCCAAAGAGGTTCGTCGTGAAGACGGCACTGCCATCCGTTTTGACCGCAACGCCGCTGTCATCCTGAATAACCAGGGTGAACCGGTCGGCACGCGTATCTTCGGGCCGGTTGTGCGTGAGCTGCGCGCCAAGAACTTCATGAAGATCATCTCCCTGGCTCCGGAGGTGCTCTGATGGCTGCGAAACTCAAAAAGGGTGACACTGTCATCGTGCTGACCGGCAAGGACAAGGGCAAAAAGGGCGAAATCGCCTCAGTGAACCCGACCGCCAATAAAGCCGTTGTCGAAGGCGTGAACGTTGCCATACGTCACACCAAACAATCTGCCGCCTCGCAGGGTGGTCGTGTGGCCAAGGCCATGCCGATCGATCTGTCGAACTTGGCGATCGTGGACAAGAACGGCAAACCCACCCGCGTTGGCTTCCGTATGGATGGCGACAAGAAAGTGCGTTTTGCCAAGACAACGGGGGATGCAATCTGATGTTGGACCAAGCCACATACACCCCGCGCCTCAAAGGCGAGTACGGCTCAAAGATTCGCGCTGCGATGAAGGAAGAGTTTTCGTACAAGAACGACATGCAGATACCGCGTCTGGACAAGATCGTCCTGAATATGGGTGTCGGCGAAGCGGTAAAAGACACCAAGAAGGTGAAACAGGCTGCCGAAGAGCTGTCGCAGATCGCTGGTCAGAAAGCGGTGATCACCCACGCCAAGAAGTCCATCGCGGGCTTTCGTGTGCGGGAATTGATGCCGTTGGGATGCAAGGTCACCCTGCGTGGTGACAAGATGTATGAATTCCTTGATCGCCTGATCAACGTGGCCTTGCCTCGCGTCCGCGACTTCCGCGGCGTCAAGGGCTCGTCGTTCGATGGCCGTGGCAACTATGCCATGGGCCTGAAAGAGCACATCGTGTTCCCGGAAATCAACTTCGACAAAGTTGATGAAGTTCTGGGTATGGACATCATCATCTGCACGAACGCGAAAACTGATGCGGAAGCCAAGGCGCTGTTGAAGCATTTCAACATGCCCTTCACGTCGTAAGCGCGAGGAACCAGAAATATGGCAAAGAAATCCATGGTGAACCGCGAAGTGAAGCGCGCCAAACTTGTGAAGCAATATGCTTCGCGGCGTGCAGCACTCAAGACGGTGATCGAAGACCAAACCAAGCCGATGGAAGAGCGTTTCGGCGCGACCCTGAAGCTGGCACAACTGCCCCGCAACTCGTCGGCAACGCGGATACACAACCGCTGCCAACTGACGGGTCGTCCGCATGCTTACTACCGTAAGCTGAAACTGTCGCGGATCATGCTGCGTGAACTGGCCTCGTTTGGCCAGATCCCGGGCATGGTCAAGTCAAGCTGGTAAGGAGAGCAGACATGCCTGTGAATGATCCTATCGGCGATATGTTGACCCGTATCCGCAACGCCCAGATGCGCGGCAAATCCACCGTTGCGACCCCAGCTTCGACGCTGCGCGGCCGTGTGCTGGATGTCCTACTGTCGGAAGGCTATATCCGCGGCTACGACAAGAACCCGACCGACAACGGTCAGGGCGAATTCGTCATCTCGCTCAAATACTACGAAGGCACTCCGGTGATCCGCGAAATCAAGCGCGTGTCGAAGCCGGGCCGCCGCGTTTATATGGGCGTCAAGGAAATCCCATCGGTCCGCAACGGCCTTGGTGTTTCGATTGTGTCGACGCCGAAAGGCGTCATGTCCGATGCAGCTGCACGCTCCGCCAATGTTGGCGGCGAAGTGCTCTGCACCGTATTCTGAGGAGGGTGCAATGTCTCGTATCGGCAAGAAACCCGTCTCTCTGGTCAAAGGCGTCTCGGCGTCGGTGTCCGGCCAGACTGTCGAAGTGAAGGGGCCGAAAGGCACCCGCAGCTTTACCGCAACCGACGATGTGACCATCACCATCGACGGCGACGAAATCAAGGTGACGCCGCGCGGCACCTCGAAGCGCGCTCTTCAGCAGTGGGGCATGGCGCGGTCGATGGTCGAAAACCTGGTGACGGGTGTGACCAGTGGCTTCAAGAAAGAGCTTGAGATTCAAGGCGTCGGTTATCGCGCTGCGGTCGCTGGCAATGTTTTGAAGCTGTCGCTTGGCTACAGCCACGAAGTCAACTTCGCAGTTCCGGATGGCGTCACCGTGACGTCGCCGAAGCAAACTGAAATCGTTGTGGAAGGGATCGACCAGCAGCTTGTTGGCCAGGTCGCGGCAAACATCCGAGAATGGCGAAAGCCCGAGCCGTACAAGGGCAAAGGCATCCGCTACAAGGATGAATACATCTTCCGCAAAGAAGGTAAGAAGAAGTAAGGGTGGCAAAATGGCTTTGAACAAACGAGAGCTGTTCCTCAAGCGCCGCCTGCGCGTTCGGAACAAAATAAAGGCGATGGCAAACGGGCGCATGCGTCTGTCTGTGCATCGGTCGTCCAAGAACATCAGTGCCCAGTTGATTGACGATGTGAAGGGCGTGACCGTTGCGTCCGCCTCCACGTTGGAGAAGGATCTGGGTCTGATCGGCAAGAACAACGTCGAGGCTGCGGCCAAAATCGGCGCTGCGATTGCAGAGCGGGCGAAGAAGGCCGGGGTTGAAGAAGTGTTCTTCGATCGTGGTGGTTTCCTCTTTCACGGTAAGATCAAGGCTTTGGCCGACGCTGCCCGTGAAGGCGGCCTGAAGTTCTGAGGAGTTTGGATATGGCAGAACGTGAAAATCGGGGCCGCGGCGGTGATCGTCGTCATGAAGCCCGTGAGGAAACGCCCGAATTCGCTGACCGTCTGGTCGCGATCAACCGCGTTTCGAAAACTGTAAAAGGCGGCAAGCGTTTTGGCTTTGCAGCACTTGTCGTGGTCGGCGACCAACGTGGTCGTGTCGGCTTTGGCAAAGGCAAGGCCAAAGAAGTGCCCGAGGCGATCCGGAAAGCAACGGAACAGGCCAAGCGCCAGATGATCCGCGTGCCCTTGAAGGACGCCCGGACCCTGCACCACGACATGGAAGGCCGTCATGGCGCCGGAAAAGTGGTTATGCGGACGGCTGTCGCGGGTACTGGCATCATCGCCGGTGGGCCAATGCGCGCCGTGTTCGAGATGCTGGGCATTCAGGACGTTGTTGCGAAGTCGATCGGATCGCAGAACCCCTACAACATGATCCGCGCCACCATCGACGGTCTGAAGGCAGAAACCTCGCCTCGCCAGGTTGCCGCACGTCGCGGTAAAAAGGTAGCCGAGATCCTGAAGAAGCCCGAAGCTGAAGTGCAGGAGGCCTGATCATGACCGAAACCAAAAAGACTATCGTCGTGCAACAGGTGGCCTCTGCCGCCCGTCGTCCAGCCATTCAGACCGCCACCCTGAAGGGTCTTGGCCTGAACAAGGTGCGTCGCACGCGCGAGTTGGAAGATACGCCGTCCGTCCGCGGCATGGTCAACAAGATCCCGCATCTTGTAAAGATCATCGAAGAGCGCAGTTAAGGTTTTGCGGGGCAAACCCGCGCAACCATCGGATTTTGCGCCCCTGCGGAAACGTGGGGGCGTTTTCTTTTGCTGGACGCCGCACAAGCCGTATGATGTCCATTGCGCAAGGGTCGCACCATGATTGTACGCACACTCGAATCCGTTGTGAATACGCCTGCGCATGTGAAGGGTGAAGCCTTCGAAAGCCGCCGGATCCTGCTGGCCGCCGATGGCTTAGGCTATTCGCTGCACGACACGATTTGCAAGGAAGGCTCCGAGCAGGTGCTGCACTATAAGAACCATATTGAGACGAACTACGTCATCGAAGGCGAAGGCGAGGTGCAGAATGTTGCGACTGGCGATGTGTTCGCGCTGACCCCCGGCACGGTCTATGTGTTGGACCGGCACGAAGAACACATCCTGCGGGCGCAGCGAGGGGATATGCGGATCATCTGCGTATTTACTCCAGCATTGACGGGCCGCGAAAAGCACGATGCCTCTGGCAGCTACCCACCGGCGGGCTTGGCAGAGTGACCGGCATGCCCAAGCCGCTTGCCTAACGGCTGCTCAGGCTCTATAGCCCAGCCGTGGTCGTCGATGGCTACAGAATCAACAAGAAATGCCGTGTTGTCCCCTCCCGTCGCAGGTGGAGACTTTCCGGCGATGGAGAGTGCGACATGAAACTGAATGAACTTCGTGACAATGACGGC
>JBKBOF010000215.1:0-4394 GCA_046294955.1 Paracoccaceae bacterium | reverse complement strand
ACTTGCCAGAAGCAGGTGACGACCCCCAAAACAAAAACGAAGGCGATAAATCCGTTCAGCCAAAGGTTTGATCGAAATACTTCAGCGACCTGCCCGTGGATCACCCACGCGCCAGCAGCCACCAACCCGGCTATCACCAGCATGGTCACGATCTGCTGGATCGGTTGCGTGAATGTTGCGGCCCTGCGCTCTCGCACAAGGCGGCGTGCGTCGGCTTTCGCCTCGGCTTTGGTCTGTTTCATCAGACGCTGCCTGCCCGGTTGTTCTGCCCTCTGGCACGATACGCGACGAAACCTGCGCTGCCAAAGAAATTCTCAGCCCACCTGGTGCACAAGTTCGCGCACACGATGGGCAAGCCATTCCAGTTCCGGGTCGGAGATGCCAAGCTCGGCCAGATGGGCCGTTGTGGACCACAAATAATCACGGTTCGCACCCCGGCCGCCAACCGCATGGGCGATGATCCGGGCTTGTTCCTCAAGATCAATTCCGCCGCAATATTGCCAGTGATCGGGGTCGATCACATAGGTCAATGCAGTGCACACCCCGCCACCATTCCAATCAGCCTGAACCTGCATTTCCAGATAGGCCGACGAGATCAATTCGCGTTCGCGCAACTGCGCCAAGGTGTCGGCCTCTGCGCCCGGCATCACACGGAACGTCACGCCATCGCAATGGTGATCGAACGCTTTGTCCAGTGCAAGAACCAAGCCCGGAGCCGCCTCGCTGCCGCGATGGTGGATCGAGCGCATGCAAAAACTGCGTCGCCAACCCTGCACACGGGCAATTCTTGTTT
Organism: Paracoccaceae bacterium; assembly: GCA_046294955.1. Lineage (GTDB taxonomy): Bacteria > Pseudomonadota > Alphaproteobacteria > Rhodobacterales > Rhodobacteraceae > Pseudotabrizicola. The sequence goes on along the minus strand of JBKBOF010000215.1, from coordinate 3,601 downwards.
CCGCCACAGGAAATTCCGGATTCCAGATCAACGATCCATACCCAAACACCCACATCGTCTCGGTCAAGTGACTGGCCCTCCGCTGCTCCTGTCTCTAAACATCAGGAGGGAATGAAAGAAAAGGGCCCATGATGCGCGCGTTGCTGTTGATTTCCACGCTCCTGGTTGCGCTGTGGTCGGGGTATTGGTTCGTGGGCAAATCGGCCGTTGAAACCGGCTTTTCCACATTCTTGCAACAGGCTCCGGCGCGCGGCATCGATGTGTCTCTGGCCGATTATTCCATCGCTGGCTTTCCCAACCGCTTTGACCTGACTGTCACAACACCGCGGTTGACCGATCAACGCAGCGGGATGACGTGGACAGCCCCGTTCGTGCAGGTTTTTTCGCTAAGTTACAAACCTTGGCATGTGATCGCCGCCTTTGCACCCGACCAGACCCTGGTGACAGCGAATGAAGTCATCTCTGTCCAATCGACAAAAATGCAGGCCAGCGTCGTAGTGTCGCCCAACAGCTCCCTGACATTGGACCGCACCACTGTTGTAGGTGACTCCGTCAAGGCCGTGTCCAGTCTGGGTTGGACCTTGGCGGCAGACACCCTGCGCTTTGCAACCCGTTTGGACCCCAGTCGCAGCAATGCCTACGACATAGGGTTGGAGGTGTTGGGTCTGACGCCCGACCCTGGCCTGTCCGCCCGTTTGCCCGACCTTCCGCCGCAGATGTCTGTTGCACGGGTGGATGCCACCGCCAGCCTGTCCGCTCCGTTGGACAGGTTCGCTGCGGAAGGCCGGCCAGTGCTGACCGCACTCTCGCTGCGCGAACTGCTTTTGACATGGGGCGATCTCTCGGTCTTTGCCAAGGGCGATCTGACCGTCGTCAACGGCTTCCCGGAAGGCCGGATCGACATACGCGTGACAGGGTGGCGAAACCTTGTTGCTCTGGCCAGTGGAGTAGGTCTTGTCACTCCAGAGGTCGCCCCAACCGTACTCGGCGTGATGGAAGCGTTCGCCGCCAATTCAGGCGATGCGACCATCCTTGAAATGCCGTTGGTGTTTACAGACGGCTGGATGATGCTTGGCCCGCTGCCGCTCGGTCCCGCACCGCGACTGAACTGATCAGCGGCAATAGGATCCGGTGCGGTACTTTGCCGTGTCAAAATGCAGATGGTCTTCGTGCATCCCGTCCGACCCCGGACCCAGTGTCGTTCCGAAAATCCCGCAGGCGGCCTTGTGGGCTTTTCGCATGGTTTTGTCGAAATTCTTGACCACAGTTACCGTCTTTCCATTGGAAAAGGTGAAGCCTGAAATATCGATCGCCCTGCCGCGACCATGTTCGCTGACTTTTGCGCCGGTAAGATGGTTGCGGGTGCGACAGACATAATGGCCCGCCACCTGAAGTTCGACAACTTTGCCTTTGCCGTAAGCGGGCTCCAGCCCCCGTTCGACCCAAGTCGTGAGGGCGCGTGCTGTATCGCAATCGATGGTTGCGGGCTGGCTCAGGCGGACACCTGCCACGCTTGTCACATTCACCGGGTCCGCCACACCACAGCCCTGCACCTTGGACGTGATCGGCGCGAGCGCCTCGCCCATGATGCGCGGATCGCCGCAGACCGCACCCTTTTTTGACACCACGCCCTGTTTGCCCGGCGTAACCCTTACCACAGCGGCCGGTGTCAATGTCTTGGTGTCCAACACCTCCGGCCGCTTGGCCGGGCGCAGGAAACCGAACAATCGGGCCTTGGCGGGGGGCCCCATAGCAGAAGATGTGGCCTCCACCACGTCCGGCGGTGCAGCGATGGGTGCCGGAACCACCGCAAGCAGCGTCGGGCGCAGCTTGGGCCGAACCGACATCAGCAGTGCAGCAGGTGGCACCGCAACCGGCACTGAAAGATTTGCGTCAGGACGCGGAAAAGGTCGGGGCGATGTCGAAGGGGCATCGGCCACAGCGGCACCTGCCGCCATGATGAGAACCCATCCCACCCGTGCCATCAGCCGCCCGATCACACTTTGCCCTCGCCTCCACCTTGAGGCATTCGCCCGAAGTCAGGAGCAGAAGTATCCTGCCCGGCCTCGATGATGCCACGACGTATCGCACGGGTGCGGGTGAAGTAGGCGTGAAGATGCTCACCATCGCCCATGCGGATGGCACGCTGCAGAACGAACAGTTCTTCGGTGAAGCGGCCCAGGATATCCAGAACGGCATCCTTGTTGGTCAGGAAGACATCGCGCCACATTACCGGATCGCTGGCCGCGATGCGCGTCAGATCGCGGAACCCGCCCGCCGAATATTTGATCACTTCAGAATTGGACACCCGCCGCATATGCTCGGCCACGCCGACCATGGTGTAGGCGATCAGGTGCGGCGTATGGCTGGTGACGGCCAGCACCAGATCGTGATGCGCCACATCCATTTCATCGACGTTCGCGCCCATGCCCTCGCACAGCCCCCGCAACCGCGCAACCGCAGCCCGGTCAGCCCCGTCCAGCGGCGTCAGCAGCCACCAGCGGTTCTGGAACAAGGTAGCAAAGCCGGACCGCGGGCCGGAGTGTTCGGTGCCCGCAATGGGGTGGCCGGGAATGAAATGCACATTGGCGGGCATGTGGGGGGCGACAGCCTCGACCACAGCCCCTTTGACCGACCCCACATCGGTGATCGTCGCGCCAGCGGTTAGATGAGGCGCGATCTCGGCGGCAATCTCTCCCATGACACCAACCGGAACGCACAGGACCACCAGATCAGCGCCCAGAACGGCCTCGGCCGCCGTGTCACAAACCCGGTCACACAATCCGATCTGCGATGCCACCTTGCGGGTTTCAGCAGATTTCGCATGCCCGACGATTTCGCCGGCCAGCCCATATTGCCGCATCGCATGCGCCATGGAAGATGCAATCAGGCCAAGGCCGATCAAGGCCACACGGTTGTAGATCACCGTCATTTCAGCCCCTTGAACTGCCCCACTGCATGCGCAATCCGGCGGCAACCCGCCTCGTCGCCCACGGTGATGCGCAGGCAATGCGGCAGCTTGTAGCTGGCGACACGGCGTACAATCAGCCCCTGGGATTGCAAAAAGTCATCGCAGGATTGCGCTTCCTGCTCACTGGCGAAGCGCGCCAACACAAAATTGGCCATGCTGGTGTCAGACGGCACGCCGACTTCGGCCAAGGCTTCGGCCAGCCAGTGTCGCATCCGCGCATTCTCGGATCGGCACTTGTTGACCCAGTCCTGATCGCGCACCGCTGCCTCGGCCACGTCCAGTTGCGTGGTGGACAGATTGAACGGTCCCCGGATCCGGTTCAGCACATCAACGATATGTTTTGGCCCATAGCCCCAGCCGATCCGCAGCCCGCCCAGACCGTAAATCTTGGAAAAGGTGCGCGTCATGAACACGTTTTCCCGGCTTGTGGCCAGCCCCGACCCGCCATCATAGCCATCCACATATTCGGCGTAGGCGCCGTCGATCACCAGAATGGCTTGCGGCGGCAGACCTTCTGCCAGACGCTCCATCTCGGTCGGTGAAATCATGGTGCCGGTGGGATTGTTCGGGTTTGCGATGAACACCAACTTTGTGCGCTTGGTACAGGCTTTCAGAATGGCATCGACGTCT
>JBKBOF010000214.1:304-4429 GCA_046294955.1 Paracoccaceae bacterium | reverse complement strand
CGAACATCGGACCTCAACAGCTTGCCCGACCCTTATGACGACGGCGGTCTTTTCGATGCACCTGCCCCCCATCGTACCTTTGATTCTACCGTCGGCGATCCACTTTTCGGAAGTGTCGTTCCGGGCATTGGCGTCTCTGACGAACCCATGCACGCACATCCTGGCATCATCGCCGGGACAGTTCCCAATCCGGAAGCAAACGAAGATGTGGAGGCTATGACCCCGTCGTCCGAGGATCCCCGTTCTCGGTTTGATGTCAGACGATCTGGTGCCTTGGCCAACTCTGAGCCCTCGGTTCCTGTTCCCGCGCCTGATGAAGCAGAGGCGGGACTGCTTCGGGGAGACGGCTCGTTGGCCGCAGCCGTCCAACTGAAGACTGACGCTGGCTTTCACCTGCCCGCCACCAATGTGCCAGCACTTTCTCTGTCTTCTAACAATGAAACACATCCATTCGTGATGCAATACGGCTGGCGCGGCTCTGTCATTCAGCAAACGAAGGTGGACGGGACTCTCGCATTGCATCAAGCAGCTGACGCTCCGGGGTCGGTTGAACGTAAAGGAGTTGCAAACGTTCCGCGTGCAGATGGCGGCAGTTCCACTTTTGAAACACTAACCCCTGCGCCAAACAAAGATTCGATTTTTGCATTGATGCCCGCACAATCCCTATTGTCCACCTCACTGCACGGCCCGGCCGCATCAACCGTGGCGCCTTATCAGGTGCCACAGACGATCGTGGAATTTGTCCAAAGGGGAGCGGGTGATCCAGTGGAGTTGCTATTGCGGCCCGACGAATTGGGGAGGCTGAAGTTTGAAATGACGACGGGAGGCGAACGGGTACATGTCACACTCTTCGTCGAAAGACCTGAGTCCATGGACCTGATTCGGCGCTACAGCGACCAGCTTTTGCAAGATCTGCGTCAGTCCGGGTTTTCACAACCCTCACTCAGCTTTGGTGACTGGTCACAGCGCGGATCGAAGCCGGAACACATCACGCTGTCGCCATCAGCGCTGGAACCCAAGGCGGCAGACGTTGAAGCGACACTTCTTCTGTCAAGCGCAGGTTCTGATGTTGCGACCGGTCGGCTTGATCTTCGTCTTTGAAAGGGATGCTCCATGGATATCACGCAATCACAATTCCGCCCAAACCCCAACACGTCTACACCGCCTTCGAACTCTGCCTTTGCGAGTTCAGATTTTCAGGTGTTTCTCAAAATGTTGACCACCCAAATGCAGAATCAGGATCCTCTGAATCCGATTGATTCTGCTGACTACGCTGTGCAACTTGCGACCTTCTCGGGAGTCGAGCAGTCTGTTCGCACAAATCAGTTGCTCGAAGCCATGCAATCCCAGTTTGGCCTGCTCGGAATGGCACAAATGGCCAGTTGGGTTGGCCAAGAGGCGCGAAGCGCTGCCCCCATTTTCATGGACGGAACTCCGGTGGCATTGTCACCCAATCCAGCGGCTGCAGCGGATCGCGCCATTATTGTCGTGCGTGATTCCCAAGGCCGTGTCGTCGCCCGAGAGGATATTCCGGTGTCAACATCTCCCTATACTTGGCTTGGCTCCGGGGCCACAGGTGAGCCACTTCCTCGGGGTACATACTCGCTTACCTTGGAAAGCTACTATCGCGGTGACCAGCTTACGACCTCTCCCGTTGAATATTATGCACCGATCATGGAAGCACGCGGTGGATCCGGGGGCACAAAGCTGTTGCTGCGCGGTGGAATCGAAGTTCTCGCAACGGACGTAACTGCACTGCGTTCCCGCTAACGCAAGCGAAGGGACACGCAGCGCTTACAATAGCATCCCAACCCAGACGCCGACCGCAAGCATGGACGCGCCCACTACGACTGTGCCAAGGGGCCACCAATTGCGGCCTTTCGGGGCTGGGCTGGGGTGTTCGGCCTGCGCGATCAAAGCCGCTTCAACCATGCGCGGCAACTTCGGTCCAAAGCGGGCAAGAACGCGTGCTGTTTTCGCCAGATCGCGCATCAGCGCCAAAGGTCCTACATTCTTGGTGATATAGCCTTCGACAATCGGCTTTGCGACTTCCCAAATGTTGATATGCGGATCAAGGCCCCGAGCCACGCCTTCGACCACCACCATAGTCCGCTGCAACAGAATCAACTCGGTGCGTGTTTCCATGCCAAATCGTTCTGTGACTTCAAATAGATAGGCCAAAAGTCGTGCCATTGAGATCCGGCTGGCGTCCATTCCGAAAATCGGCTCGCCAACTGCGCGCAGTGCACGGGCAAATTCGTCGATGTCTCGGTCGGCGGGGACATATCCCGCCTCGAAATGCACCTCTGCGACACGGCGATAGTCTTTCCGGATGAAGCCAAACAGGATCTCGGCATAAACCCTGCGGGTGTATTCGTCGATCCGGCCCATGATCCCGAAATCGTATGCGATAATGTTGCCATTCGCGGCCACCTTCAGGTTGCCTTGATGCATATCCGCATGGAAATAACCGTCTCGCAGCGCATGGTTAAGAAACAAATGCAACACGCGCGCACCCAGAATTTTGCGGTCATGGCCAGCCGCGTCGATCAGGTCGTTGTCGTTCAAACCGATCCCCTCGGCCCAATCCAGTGTCATCACCGTGCGGCCGGACAGAAACCAAATGGGTCTGGGAACCTGAAAACCCTCGTCTTTTTCGGTGTTTGCAGCAAACTCCGCGGCAGCACTGGACTCCAGCCGGAAATCCAGCTCACCCATTACCACACCTTCAAAATGGCGGATCACCTCCAGCGGACGAAGGCGGCGCGAAGAGGGTGAGATGAGCTCAATCGCCTGAGCCGCGAAATAGAAGGCGTCGATGTCCTTTCGGAACGCTTTTTCGATGCCCGGGCGCAGCACCTTGACCGCCACTTCCCGGCCATCTTCGGCCAGCTGTGCCTTGTGCACCTGCGCTATGGATGCTGCGGCGACGGGTTCCGAAAACGCTGAAAACAATTGGTCAACCGGAAGATCAAGCTCGGCCTCGATCATTTTCTTGGCCACTTCGATCGGAAAGGGCGGAAGTTTGTCCTGCAGGTATTTCAGTTGAAAAGCCAATTCTTCCCCGACCATATCCGGTCGGGTCGAAAGAATCTGGCCGAACTTGATATAGGCCGGACCCAAGGCGGTCAGGGCGCGGGTCGCGGGCGGAAGGGACGGGTCGCCTTTCAACCCCAAGGGCTTGAACGGCCATCCCAGAACCCGCGCCACAAACCGCAGGCGCGGGGGCGCACTGAAGGCTTCAAGCACCACACCGATGGCACCTGTGCGTTCAAGCGTGGCAAGCGTCCGGATCAGTCGCCAGATGTTGTGGGGGCCCCGCACTTACAGCTTCCACCCCGAATGAAGGGCGGCGATGCCCATGGTTTGATTGCGATACTTCACTTGCTCAAAACCCGCCTGCCGGATCATTGTGGCAAAAGCTTCCTGATTGGGGAATTTGCGGATACTTTCCACCAGATACTGGTAGCTGTCCCGATCTCCCGCAACGATCTGGCCCAGTTTTGGGATCACGTTGAAAGAGTACAGATCGTAGGCCTTTTGCAACAATTCGTTGGGTATTTGGCTGAATTCGAGCACCATCAGACGGCCTCCGGGGCGCAGAACGCGGTACGCCTCGGTCAGCGCGTCTGCAATTCGGGTCACGTTCCGGATGCCGAAGCTGATGGTGTAGACATCAAAACTGCCATCCTTGAACGGCAAGGCCATCGCATCGCCCACGACCCAACCCAACCGATCCGCCATGCTGTCGGCTTCGGCCCGCTGACGTCCCGCGATCAGCATCGATTCGGTCATGTCGCAAACCACGGCCTCGGCACCAGGCGCACGTTTGAGAAAGCGAAACGCGACGTCACCAGTGCCGCCTGCGACATCCAGAAGGCGCTGACCAGATCTGGGCGCAAGCCAGTCCATCATGGCATCCTTCCACAAACGGTGGACCCCGCCGGACATCAGATCGTTCATGATGTCATATTTGCTGGCCACCCGTGTGAACACGCCATGCACCATTCCGGCCTTTTCGGCTTCCGGAACAGTTTGGTAGCCAAAATGCGTCGTGCCATTGTCTTCGTCAGTCATGGGCCTTGCCCTTTTATGCATGCCAGTCTTCTTATAGGGCGCATCTGC
>JBKBOF010000214.1:0-294 GCA_046294955.1 Paracoccaceae bacterium | reverse complement strand
CTGCCCACCGGCGCGTGATGCCCTGCCTGTGAATGCCGCACTTTCGCTTGATGAAGTGACAAACGCGAGAAGTGAGACTGAAATGCCCGAACTGCCCGAGGTTGAAACCGTCAGACGCGGCCTTTTGCCTGTCATGGTGGGACAGGTGATCGAACGGGCAACGGTGACACGCGATGGACTGCGATGGCCATTTCCACCGGGAATGTCGGAAAGGTTGACCGGGGCAAGGGTCTTGGGCCTACGGCGTCGGTCGAAATACATCCTTGCCGATTTGTCCACCAAAGAAACCTTGTT
>JBKBOF010000213.1:0-4581 GCA_046294955.1 Paracoccaceae bacterium | reverse complement strand
TGATTTCGATTCGCTATCATATGGGAATGAACACTACGTTTGGCACGCCAGAACACATCGCCGAGCTTCTTGTCCATGTGGGCCGCGCGGCCTGCAGCGAGGATGGACCGTCGGATCTGACGGCAGCGCAATGGGCTTGCCTGCGGTTTCTGGCCCGTGCCAATGCCCGCACGCGCACGCCGTCGGGCTTTGCGGCGTATCAGGCAACGACGCGGGGCACTGCGTCGCAGATCATCAAGGCGCTGGAAGGTCGAGGGATGATCGCCCGACACCGCGCCGAAGATGATGGGCGCAGCGTGCGCCTCGAACTGACCGAGGTGGGCCGTACCCTGGTTTCGCGCGATCCTTTGGATGCGCTGATCGGGGTTATCGCAACCCTGCCTGAAGTCGACCAGGCGCGATTTCAGCGACTGTTGTCCCGCATCGCCTCGGCGGTTGCAAACCTGCGGCAAAGCGTTGCTTTTGGCATCTGCCTTGATTGCTGCCATTTCACGCCCGCAGATGCTGGCGGCACTTGTGCCTGCATGGCGGCACAGCTTGGCGCCAACGAAACGATCCAGCTCTGCGGCAGTTATCGCAGCTCCCCACCAACCCACGGAGACCACAATGACCCAGCCTGACCCCCGCGGCAGCGGAACCCGGATGATCGCAATCAGCAGCGGCAAGGGCGGCGTCGGCAAATCCACCGTTACCGCCAATATCGCCGTGGCGATGGCCGAGGCGGGGCTGGCCGTAGGGGTAGTCGATGCCGATATCTACGGCCCCTCGATCCCCGGAATGTTGGGCATCGCGGGCGACAAGCCGGGCATGACACCAGAGGGGTTGGTCGTGCCGGGCCAGGCCTATGGCGTCAAGGTCATCTCGATGGCGATGCTGACCGATGACGACAAACCTGCGATCCTGCGCGGGCCGATGGTGGCAAAATACCTGCAGATGTTCGTAAAGCAGGTGGATTGGGGCAAACTTGATGTATTGCTGTTGGACTTGCCGCCGGGCACGGGCGATATCCAGTTGACCCTGGCGCAGGCCTTTCCGCTGTCGGGCGCGGTGGTGGTCAGCACACCGCAGGACGTGAGCCTGAAAATCGCCCGTCGCGGTCTGCGGATGATGGAGCAGGTCAACGTGCCGATCCTGGGCATCGTCGAGAACATGAGCGGGTTTACCTGCCCGTCTTGCGGCACGGTCACCCACATTTTCCATCAGGGCGGCGGCGAGGCGATCGCGCGCGAACTCGATGTGGCGTTTCTGGGCAAGGTGCCGCTGGACCCGGCGGTGGTCGATTGCGGTGACACCGGCCTGCCGCTGGTCAAGGCCGCACCCGACAGCCCGGCAGCGGCAGCCTATCGCCGCATCGCGGTGGCACTGATCGGAACCGGGACTACGACGCTCGGGATCGCCACACCCTTTAGCTGGACGCCAAGCGACGGCACCGGCAAGCCAACCCCGGCCCCCGACAATGCCGACGGATCGGCCGAGGTCCTGACGGCCCTCGACCACGACGCCATCGGTCTGCGCTTGCGCTGGGCCGATGGCCATGTGCAACACCTTGCCCCGCGCGAATTGCGCATCGCTTGCCACTGCGCGCAATGCCGCAACGAGGTGACGGGCGCGCAGATCCTGAACCCGGCGTCGGTGCCGCGCGATATCCGCCTAACGCGGATCTGGAGCGTGGGCAACTATGCGCTGGGTCTGGCGTTCAGCGATGGCCATGACACCGGAATCCACACCTTCAAATCCCTGCGCGCGACCCAAGGAACGGAGGTCGAGGATGTCTGAGATGCCCCCCCGCCGCCGCATCCGGGCGCAAGCCGTGGCGGATGATCCGCAGGCTATGGGCTTTGTTCTGGAGACGCCGGTGCAGGCGGGCCGGGGCGGGCGATTCGACGCGCCGGGCGACGCCCCTTTGGCGCGGGCGCTGTTCGAGGTGGCGGGCGTGGTGGGGGTAGAGGCTGCCGGGGCGACGATCTGGGTGACCAAAGACGAGAGTGTCGATTGGGCGGTGCTGAAACCCAGCCTAGCCGCCGCGATCCGGCAGGTGCTGGACAGCACCGACACCCCGCTGGGGGTCGCGCAGGCAAGGACGACCGATCCAGACACAAGCCTGCTGCAATCCGTGCAGGACCTGCTGGAACGTCAGATCAACCCTTCGGTCTCGGGCCACGGCGGGCATATCGCGGCAGATCGGGTCGAAGGGGGCCGGGTGTTTTTGCGGATGTCGGGCGGTTGTCAAGGCTGTGCCGCATCATCGGCCACGCTTCGACAAGGGGTTGAACGGATGCTGCGCGCCGCCCTGCCGCAGATCACCGAGATCGTGGACGTGACCGACCACGCCTCGGGGGCCAGCCCGTTCTATTCGCGGCCCGACCAGCCGTCGCCGCTCATGATCCGCCCGGTGCCGCCGGGGGTGATCGGCTGGGACGAGGGGCAGGTACTGGTTGATCCCGACTACCTCGCGCCGCGTCTTGGCCTGACACGCGACGGCCTGCGCGACGGCTTGCGCGATGGCTCGGTGGTGGGTGTGACTGAAACTGGCGAAGGGGCTGACGCCGGCAAGACCCGGATCGTGCTGCGCAGCGTGACCCGCGCCTGGGCGGCCGAGGTGCTGCCGGATGGTTCGGCGCGCGAGATCCCGCCGCCGCCCGAAACCGGCAGTGCGGCCAATCGCGCGCAGGCGCTGGCCGACCTTGTTCGCGCGTATCTTTCCGCCCTGCCGCCCAAAGACGCACCCATGACCTACGGCACACTTGCCCGTGCCCTAGGGCTTTGGGCGCCCGGTTCGGTTGGCCGGATCACCCGCGCGCTGGAGGTGACGATGCGCGAGGATGCTGCCGCAAACCGCCCCTTCATCGCCGCCCGCACCATCAGCCGCGCGCGCGAGGGCCTGCCGGGGCCAGGATTTTTCAATCTGGCAACTGCATTGGCGCGCGGACCCCAGCCGGGGGAGAGCGACACCGATTTCTACGTCCGCGAATGTGCCAGTCTTGACTGCGCCTTGGCACAAGCGACGTCGCGCATAATGTGACGTTGCGAAGGCCCGACCCGGCACGGTGCCGGGTCGGGCATTCTGGCCGCTACGGACGGACCATGATCTTGATCTGCGACTTGTCGGCCAACAGCCGGTCAAAGCCCTGCTCCACCACATCGTCCAGGCCGATACGATCGGTCACCAGATCTTCGGCACGGAAAAAGCCACGCTGCATCAGCGCCATCACCGCAGGATAGACGTGGCGATATGCGATGGTGCCCCGCATGGTGCGCTCCTTGATCACCAGCGCGTTGGGCTGGAAAGAAGCACCGCCTTCCCAGATGCTGACGACCACGATCTCGCCGCCAGGATGCGTGGCCTCGATGGCTTGCGACAGCACGGCGGGAACCCCCGTCACCTCGAAAGCAAAGTCCACCCCGCCGCTTGCGGCTGCATGGATCGCCTCTACTACATCGCCGGCCGCCGGGTCATGCCCGATGGCCCCCAGCCGTTCGGCCATGGCGCGGCGGGTCGCTGACAATTCGACCGCGTGGATGCTGGCGGCCCCTGCGGCTTTCAGCGCCTCGATCAGCACCAGACCGATCGGGCCCGCGCCGAACACCACGGCGCTGTCGCCCGCCTTGAGCGTGCTTTGACGCACTGCGTGCAAGGCCACCGCCGCCGGTTCGACCAGCGCGCCCTGTTCCCACGACAGATCGTCGGGCAGTTTGTGCAGCATGTGTTCGCCCAAAACGGTGAATTCCGAAAACCCGCCACCGCCGCCGGACAACCCGTGAAAGCCCAGCAAAGGCGACAGGTTATAGCGGTTCATCAGATAGGCGCCGTCGCGGTTGGGCGACAGGATCGGTTCGATCACCACCCGGTCGCCGATTGCGACGCGTGTCACCTTGTCGCCCACCGCGACCACTTCGCCCGCGAACTCATGCCCCATCACAATGGGGGCCATGTCGCCGCTGATCGGGTGCGGCGTGCCCACCGGGATGAAGATTGGCCCGGCCGCGTATTCGTGCAGATCGCTGCCGCATATGCCGCACACTTTAATGCGCACCTTGACGCCGTGGGGATCGGTGATCTTGGGCACCGGTACGGTGTCGATGCGGATATCGTGCGCCTTGTGCCAACGGGCGGCGCGCATGGTTGTGTCTGTCATGTCGGTCTCCATGTACCGGAAGGTAGGCTCTGGCCGAACCGGGGCTGTTCACGCGGTTCGTTCGGGCGGCGCGTAAACCGCGCCGCACTGCAAGAACCGTCACAGAAGCATGTGTAGCTATTGTGACCGGCACAAGACCGATGCCCAAGGCACAACCGATGCGGGCAACTTATCGCGCAGGTGCCCGTGTTGGCGCGGAAGGCGTCGAACCGAGGCGCAGGGTCAGCTTGTCACCGCGATTTCATCTGCTGATATGGCCGTGCACTATCCATTCGCCGCGCAAAATGCTGTGGGGCCGCTCACGCTACAGGCGGCGCAAGGCGAACGTGTGCTGCCGGCGGGCCCGTCGGGCTGTGAAAAACCCACCCTGCTACACAACCTGTCCGGTCTGATCCCCCGGCACGAAAGTCGGCGCGATGGGTCGGCAGGGGCCATCGCGTTCCAG
>JBKBOF010000212.1:0-4582 GCA_046294955.1 Paracoccaceae bacterium | reverse complement strand
CCACCTCGCGCGAGGCGGTGTTTGCCGAAGTGCAGGCCCGGACAGGGGGTGAATTCGTGCACCCCTACAATGATCCGCGCGTGGTGGCAGGGCAGGCGACCTGTTCGCGCGAGTTGCTGGAGCAGGTCGAGAGGCTGGACGCCGTGATCGCGCCGATTGGCGGCGGAGGCATGATCTCGGGAACCTGCCTGACGATGAGCGCCATCGCACCGGGGGTAGATGTTTATGCAGCGGAACCCAAGAACGCTGATGACGCTTATCGCAGTTTCAAGGCGGGGCACATCATTGCCGATGATGCGCCCGAAACGGTGGCGGATGGCCTGAAGGTGCCGTTGAAAGACCTGACCTGGCATTTCGTATCGAACCATGTGACCGACATTTTCACCGCGACCGAGGACGAGATCATCGAGGCAATGAAAATGACATGGAAGCGGATGAAGATCGTGATGGAGCCAAGCTGTGCCGTGCCGCTGGCAACGATTCTCAAGAATAAGGATGTTTTCCGGGGGCGGCGCGTGGGCGTCGTCATCACTGGGGGGAACGTCGATCTGGACCAATTGCCTTGGATGAAAGGGTGACACCATGAACAAGCACGCAGATTTCGAAGGGTTGGAAGTGGGGTATGACATTCCTGCGCTTCCTGGGATGGATGAGGCGGATATCCAGACGCCGTGTCTGGTACTGGATTTGGACGCCTTGGAGCGCAACATCAAGAAAATGGGCGACTATGCCCGCGCGCATGGCATGCGCCACCGGGTGCATGGCAAGATGCACAAATCGGTGGATGTGGCCAAGCTGCAGGAAAGCCTTGGCGGGTCTGTTGGTGTATGCTGTCAGAAGGTTTCGGAAGCCGAGGTCTTTGCCCGTGGCGGGATCAAGGATGTTCTGGTGAGCAATCAGGTGCGCGACCCGGCCAAGATCGACCGTCTGGCGCGGATGCCGAAGCTGGGCGCCCGCACGATCTGCTGCGTCGATATGCTGGATAACGTGGCCGACCTGTCAGCGGCGGCGATGAAACATGGCACCCAGATCGAATGTCTGGTGGAAATCGACTGTGGCGCGGGGCGTTGCGGGGTAAAGACCACGCCGGAGGTAGTGACGCTGGCGAAGGCGATTGAGGCTGCTCCCGGCCTGAAATTCGCGGGCATTCAAGCCTATCAGGGCGCCATGCAGCACATGGACAGCTATGACGACCGCAAGGCCAAGCTCGATCTGGCCGTGGCGCAGGTCAAGGACGCGGTCGATGCGCTGAAAGCCGACGGCATCGACTGTGACATCGTGGGCGGCGGCGGAACAGGCAGCTACTATTTCGAAAGCACATCAGGTGTTTACAACGAATTGCAATGCGGCAGCTACGCCTTCATGGATGCCGACTACGGCCGGATTCTGGACAAGGACGGCAAGCGGATCGATCAGGGTGAATGGGAAAATGCGCTGTTCATACTGACCTCGGTCATGTCCCATGCAAAGGCCGACAAGGCGATTGTCGATGCTGGCCTGAAGGCGCAATCCGTGGACTCGGGGCTGCCTGTGATCTTTGGCCGGTCGGATGTGAAATACGTCAAATGTAGTGACGAACACGGGGTAGTCGAGGATCCGCAAGGTGTGTTGAAGGTCAACGACAAGCTGAAACTGGTGCCTGGACACTGTGACCCGACCTGTAACGTGCATGACTGGTATGTCGGTGTGCGGGGTGGCAAAGTCGAAGTGGTCTGGCCGGTTAGTGCGCGCGGCAAAGCCTACTGACGTCCTATGATCCGCCGCGTGGTGCGCGAGCATGTGTCTCCAAAAGCTAAAGACAGAACAGCCCTGTGCGGCGCCTCTGGCGCGCAGGGTGTCAATCTGACGGAAAGGATCCCGCCATGCTGATCGTCCCTGAAGCCCTAATCGCCAATCTGGTGTCGCCCGAGGATGCTTTTGCAGCGGTGGAGGCGACCTTTGCCGCCATGTCGCGTGGCGATGCTTACAACTTTCCCGTAGTGCGCGAAGCTTTGGGCGAGGGTCGGCAATACGGGTTCAAGTCGGGATTGGACCGGTCTGGTGGGCAGTTGGGTGTAAAGGCAGGCGGGTATTTTCCGGGCAATGCGGCGAAGGGAATCATCAATCATCAGTCCACCGTGTTCCTGTTCGACCCCGAAACCGGGCGCCCTACAGCGATGGTGGGGGGCGGCTTGCTGACCGCACTGCGCACGGCGGCGGCCAGTGCGATTTCTATCGACCGGTTGGCGCGACGAGATGCGCGTGTGCTGGGCATGGTCGGGGCCGGGCATCAGGCCGGGTTCCAGTTGCGGGCTGCGGCAAGGGTCCGGCAGTTCGATAGAGTGATCGCGTGGAACCTGCATCCCGATATGCTGCCCAAACTGGGCGAGATTGCTGCCGAACTTGGTCTACCCTTTGAGGCGGTGCCGCTGGAGCGCATGGTCGAGGCGGACGTCATCGTCACCATCACCTCGTCCCCAGCCGCCAGTCTGCTGAACGCGCATGTCGCGCCGGGCACCCATCTGGCCTGCATGGGCACCGACACCAAGGGCAAACAGGAAGTGGAGCCTGCGCTGCTCGGCAGGGCATCGGTGTTTACTGACGAGATCGAGCAATCGGTGTCGATTGGTGAAGCGCAGCATGCCGTGGCCGCAGGCTTGCTGGACGCAACGGCGATCACGCCCTTGGGCGATGTGCTGACCGGCATGCACCCCGGTCGGAGAAGCGCCGACGAAGTGACGTTGTTCGATGGCACTGGCGTCGGTTTGCAGGATCTGGCGGTGGCCGCCATGGCTGTGCTGCGGGCGCAACAGCGTGGGCAGGGCATCGCGGTCGAGGTCTGACACCGGGAAACCTTGTCAGGGTGACAAAGCGTTCCTTGCGTGCAGGTCTTCGGCATGCTGATCCTGCGGGCCTGTGAAAGGGGCATCATGCGGGTTTTCATCAATGGATTTGGCCGCATCGGCCGATCAGTGCTGCGCGCTTGGGCGCAGGAGCCGTCGCGTTGGCCGGGACTGGAGGTTATCGGCATCAACGATATCGCCATACCCGAAATGTGCGCGCATCTGTTTGAATATGACAGTGTGTTCGGACCATGGCGGGGAACAGTGAACCTTGAACGTGGCGCGCTGGTTGTGAACGGAACCGCGATCCCGCTTCATCGGTCGGCAGACCTGTCCTCGTTGGATCTGCGCGGGGTGGACGTGGTGATGGAATGTACCGGGCGGGCCGACAGTGCCGACGTGGCCGGCCGGGGTTTGCGCGCCGGGGCGCAGCGGGTGTTGATTTCCGGACCGTCACAGGCGGCAGATGTGACGGTGGTGTTGGGGGCCAATGACGCCGCCTTGGCAGACCAGAAAATTGTGTCCAATGCGTCTTGCACCACCAACGCACTGGCACCCTTGGCTTTGCTGATCCATCAGAATTGGGGCGTGGTCACGGGGTCCATGACGACCATACATTGCTATACAGGCAGCCAGCCCACAGTGGATGCACCTGGCGCGGATTTCGCACGGTCGCGTGCGGCGGCCCTGTCGATGGTGCCGACCACCACAAGTGCGTCGCGCCTGTTGGACCGGGTTCTGCCCGACCTTGCCGGACGGATCGAAGGCTCTGCCGTGCGGGTGCCGGTGGCAAGTGTGTCATGCGTCGATCTGGTGGTGATGACCGAACGGCCCGTAACGGTGGAACAGGTCAATGCAGCCTTTCATTCTGTCGCGGGGGTGATTGGCGTGACCGACCGGGCGCTTGTCTCAACGGATCTGCGTGCACGGCCCGAAAGTATCGTGATGGCCACGCCAGAGACGCGGCTGACCAAGGGCGGTCTGTTGCGGGTGTTCGGCTGGTATGACAACGAATGGGGCTTTTCCAATCGTATGCTGGATGTCGCGCAGCGCATGGCATGACCGGCAACAGGGAAATGCGGGGCGATCCTGCAAACATCTGTGGTTGTGATGCGGTGCGGATCAGAACCGCCTAACCCTCGCGTTTCCCGGGGCGGGTTTCGGTCGGATCCGGCGTCAACCCATAGCGGGACGCAAGCCGCCAGACATGATCGGGGATCATGTTCTTCATCCGGGCTGGGTGGGTGCGGCGCAGATGAAGGATGGTTTCGACCGCCTTCATCTCGACCCGCGCACGGGCAAACTCAAGTCCTCTGGGGCCGATGCGGGGTTGCAGGAAGCTGACCAGTGGGCGCAGCCAATCCGGCATCCGGCGCAGGGGCATGCCGCCAGCGGCGCGGGCGGTGTTTTCCATGAATCCCTTGACCGCAGCCATGCGTTTGCCCTTGTCGGTCAGCGGGGCCTTGGTCAGGCGCGGGGCGATCATCGACAACAGGTCCGCGCCACGATCGTTGCGCGCGATGATCCACTGGTCCCCATCACCGCCCATGTAACCCACGGTGATGTCAGCCAGACGGTTGGTATAATCGACGCAGGTCTTGCAGGTCATCGGAAAGAAGTCGGGCGGCAACTGGCTGATCGGCAATTGCAGGAACGGAATGAAGCGCGGTTTGCGGCCATCGTCAAAGCGCAGTTCCACCCGGAAATCGGCCCGGAATTCCAGATAGCTGATGGTTTCCGGGGCCTTGTCCAGAAGGTTC
>JBKBOF010000211.1:0-4597 GCA_046294955.1 Paracoccaceae bacterium | reverse complement strand
TAGAGACGCGACACATTTTCCACAAGATCGTCCGACGGGGGCACCAGACTTTCAGCGTTGTCCATCTGGCACATCAACAAGCGCTCACCCGCGGCGCGGAACATTGTCGGCGTGACCAAAAGCCGTTTCTGCGAGCGCCGCGCCGAAAGTTCGATCGCACCGGCACTTTCGGCAACGGCCAGATTTGCCATGCTTTCCAGAAACTCGCCGCGACGACGTCCTTCAAACTCTTGCGCTATGGCGGCGCCGACCATCTCGGCCCGCGTCCCGCCCAGCAAGGCCGCCGCTGCCGAGTTCAAATCCGTAATCCGCCCGGTGGACATCGAGATGATGATGATCGGATCCCGCCCGACTTCCATCAGCACACGATACCTGGTATCCATTTCGCGTTGCGCTTCGTAATCGCGTTCCAGAGCGAGTTGCGCGCTGACCAGTTGTTGCTGCACTTCGGCAATCGGACGAAGATCCCGCCCCACCATAATCACCGAGTCGTCCGTTCCGATCCTGTGCAGGCTGTAGCGGACGGGAAATTCCCAAGCCGAGCGATCGGCATGATTCAATTCAACTACAACCGCATCGCGCCGTGTGGAAAGATCCGCAAGGCGCAATTCCAGCTTTCGCCAACTTTCGGGCGCGAGAATCGCCTGAAGCGACGCGCCTTCCCAATCCGCTGTGCGAGACCGCAAACCATGCTGCGGATTTACCAGGACGGAAACGACCTTGCGAGAGGGCGAGACAAGGAGGGCCACATCACATGCAGATGCAACAATTTCGCTCAGAAGTTCCGGAGCGATCAGCGGGAGCTTTCCACCATTCAAATGGTGCCGTCCATCAGTTGTCACCTGACTATCCGATCATTTGCTGCAGACCGGAAAACCGGTGTGCGCTTCAAGTTATATCCATCAACATGGGCTTCGTCCGCGTCAGACCCAAGGCCTGTATCGCAATGGACAAGTCATTTGTTACAATATCCGCCCCAGTCATGGCCGCGACATCTCCCCCTTGGTCAACCACCGCGCCACCCAAAGCGATACGCAGCCCGTTTGCCGTCTCCTGCTTGATCGTTGTCACCAACCTGGCGCCGACTTCAAGCTTCTCCTGACAAGCAATAGATATCATTGCGCCATCAAAATGGCGAACCTCCAGCAAGGCGGCAATATCCGCCAGAGATGGCGCCATTTTCAGGCAGACTGAAATGCCCCTGCGACGCAGCCAACTGGCCGCCACCAGCGCGCCAAGCGTGTGCTGTTCGCTATCAGGCAGAATCATAAGCACGGTGGCACCGAACGACCTGTCCGCTGTGTCCGCCATCCAGTTCGTGCCGATGTCGCGCAGAATGGCCTGCAATCGCGCGACACCGATCGTGACCTCGGCAAACGAAGCCATGTCTTCTTCCCACGCCACACCCAATCGGCGGGCAACTTCGGGAATATAGACATCCGCAAGCGTAGCGTGCGAGATGCGTGCGCGTTTCAGCTCCGTCATAAAGGCTTCGACATCTTCAGGATCCGATGACCGTACGGCCTCCATAAAGCGATGCACAACAGACTCTTTCAATGCGCCCCCATTGGCACCATCACGCGCCACGAGCCGCGCAACGACGTCTGCCGCAAACTGAGTGACGCCACCGCAGGTGCTTGCGCTGCGTTCGTCCAATCTGAAAATGCCATCCTGCATCTTAGGCTCCGAAACCTTACGCCCCGTGACTGCTTTGCCGCTCCGGGTGCAGTCCAACATGTGGGCACTCATACACAAACTGTCCACTACAGGAAATAGGTTGTCAAATCAAATTGACACTTTTTTCGGTGCCCGACGCCCCCACTTCTCGCCAAACGTGCATATTTACTTGGAAAATACGTTGTTTACAGCGCATATCACACTCTGGGCATCGGCATGACACGGCCGGCAGCACCGAAAGAAATGTTGTAAGTTTATATTGACACTTTTCGTCTCAGGTCTAACCTGTCAGTGGTAATAAACTGAAGAAGGGGCCAAGGCCGATGCAGCCGAAGCCGATCCAGCGACCGCGCAAGCGACTCTACACCGAAGCGGAACGCGCACGTCGCGATGCAACGAAATGGACCTTGGTGCAGGGCATCCTGGCACCACTTCAGTTTCTTGCCTTTGGCGTCTCGCTGGTCCTGGTCGTCCGCTTTATGATGACGGGCGAAGGATACACCGCAGCAACCGTGTCGATCCTGATCAAAACCGCCTTTCTTTATATCATCATGGTCACCGGCGCGATCTGGGAAAAAGTGGTCTTCGGCCAATATCTCTTTGCTCCGGCTTTCTTTTGGGAAGATGTGTTCAGCTTTGCAGTGATCGCGCTGCACACACTGTATCTTTATGGCCTGGTCACAGGCACGCTGGATCCGGCCGCCCAGATGGCGGTCGTCCTTGCGGCCTACGCCACATATGTCATCAACGCAGGACAGTTCCTGTGGAAGCTGCGTATGGCGCGGCGGGATGCAGAACTGGATCTGAATGGCACAAGTCCCGCCGCCCCTACCCCTGATGTGAAAGGAGTGGCGGCATGAGCCTCGACGCACCCGCCCGTGGTTGCCGCGACACACCGGTTCTAAAGGAACGCGGCCAACGCGAGGTGTTTTGTGGGCTGACGGGAATCATCTGGCTGCACCGCAAAATGCAGGATGCGTTCTTTCTGGTCGTGGGCTCGCGCACCTGCGCGCATCTGCTTCAGGCAGCTGCAGGTGTGATGATCTTTGCCGAACCCCGCTTCGGCACTGCCATCCTTGAAGAAAAGGACCTTGCTGGCTTGGCCGATGCGAATGCCGAACTTGACCGGGAGGTGGCGCGGCTTCTGGCCCGCCGCCCCGACATCAAACAATTGTTCCTTGTCGGATCTTGCCCGTCGGAAGTCATCAAGCTTGATCTTGCCCGCGCCGCCGAACGGCTGAGCGTGCAGCATGCGCCGCATGTGAGGGTTTACAACTACTCGGGCTCGGGCATCGAAACCACCTTCACCCAAGGCGAAGATGCCTGTCTTGCCGCCATGGTGCCGACGCTGGCGCACACGGATGAGCGTGAATTGCTGGTTGTGGGGGCCTTGCCCGACGTCGTTGAAGACCAATGCCTGTCTTTGCTGGCACAGCTTGGCGTGGGCCCGGTCCGGATGTTGCCCGCAAGGCGGTCCGCAGATCTGCCCGCTGTCGGTCCCAATACGCTGTTTGCGCTGGTCCAGCCGTTTCTGGGCGACACCCATGCCGCACTGACCCGTCGCGGGGCAACCCATCTGCCCGCAGCCTTCCCGTTTGGCGAAGAGGGCACCACCGCTTGGCTCTGGACCGTCGCGCAAGCCTTTGGTGTCGCGCGCGCACATTTCGACGCTGTCACAGCAGCCCCCCGGGCCCGCGCCCAAAAGGCCGTCGCCGTCCATGCGGCAACGCTGAACGGCAAGTCGCTGTTCTTCTTTCCCGACAGTCAGCTTGAAATCCCGCTCGCCCGCTTTCTGGCCCGCGAATGTGGCATGACCCCGATCGAGGTTGGTACGCCCTATCTGCACACTGCTATCGTCGGCCCAGATCTGGACTTGCTTCCCGAAGGCCCGACGATCAGCGAAGGCCAGGATGTCGAACGCCAGCTTGACCGCCAGCACGCGGCAAAGCCCGATCTGACCGTTTGTGGCCTTGGCCTTGCCAATCCGCTGGAGGCCAAGGGCCACACAACCAAATGGGCCATCGAACTCGTCTTTACCCCGGTGCACTTCTACGAACAGGCCGGTGATCTGGCGGGTCTGTTCAGCCGCCCTCTGCGCCGCAAGGCATTGCTGCAGGCCGGAGGTGCAGCATGACCGTAGTCTTCATCCGTTCAAAAATATCCCGGGGGACGCCGAAGGCGGGGGGCAGAGCCCCCATCGGAGGTCAGTCATGAAGTTGACCTTGTGGACCTATGAAGGCCCACCCCATGTCGGGGCCATGCGCGTAGCGACCGGCATGACCGGCCTGCACTATGTGCTGCACGCGCCGCAAGGCGACACCTATGCCGACCTTCTGTTCACCATGATCGAACGGCGCAACCATCGCCCGCCAGTGACCTACACCACCTTCCAGGCCCGCGATCTGGGGGGCGACACGGCCAATCTGTTCAAGGATGCGGCGCGCGAGGCCTATGCCCGGTTCAAACCGCAGGCGATGATCGTCGGCGCATCATGCACCGCCGAACTTATCCAGGATGATCCCGGCGGCCTGGCCGAGGCTTTGGCCTTGCCCTGCCCGATCATCCCGCTGGATCTGCCCAGCTATCAGCGCAAGGAAAACTTTGGCGCGGATGAAACGTTCCACCAGATCGTCCGTGCGCTGGCCAAACCGATGCCACGCACCGAAAGCATCACCTGCAACATCCTTGGCGCGACCGCGCTTGGCTTCCGCCACCGCGACGATGTGGCCGAAGTCACAAAGCTGTTGGGGCTGATGGGAATTTCAGTGAACGTTGCGGCGCCCTTGAGCGCGTCGCCCGCGGACATTTCCCGGATGGGTCAGGCGCATTTCAACGTCCTCCTGTATCCTGAAACCGGCGAGTCGGCCGCGCGCTGGCTGGAGCGGTCCTGTGGCCAGCCTTGGACCAAGGTTGTGCCCAT
>JBKBOF010000210.1:0-4609 GCA_046294955.1 Paracoccaceae bacterium | reverse complement strand
GGGGAAGCGCATGTCTTCCAGACGCGCGGCCTTCAAAGGTTTGAAGCTGAACACGTTGCCGATGATCGACGCGGTCAGGTTGGCGATGCTGCCCGGTTCAAACAGGATCAGGTCATAGGCGATATAGACGAAGTATTGGCCGGGGGTGCCCGGCACCGGATCTACTCGATATGCCTTGCCGCGATACTGATCGCAGGCCGTCAGACGGTCGGTCCACACTACCGTCCAGGTGGCGGTCGAGGATTCGCCTGCCACTGCGGCAGCGGCTTCCACCGGGTCCACGCCCTCTTGGGGGGTGATGCGGAAAAGCGCGAGGATATCGGTTTCCTTCGGCTCGTAGTCGCCATCCCAATAGCCCATCTGGGCATATTTCAAAACGCCGGACTTGTAGCGTTCCTTCTTGTCCTTGATCTCGATCTTGCTGTCGTCAGCCATACTTTTTCTCCCTGTTAAAGCGGCTAGGCGATAGGCACCGCCGGGTGCAACGTTCCGCTGGCATAGCGATTGGCCATGTCTTTCATGGGGGAACATTCTGGTCGCGGGGCCGCAACCGGCGGTGGTCGTGGTCGTTCTTACACTCCCAAAGCTGCGCGCCAGCCTGGATACAGCTTGTCGGCATCACCGGGGAAGCTTTCAAAAGCGCGAGCAAATTCATGGTGTGACTTGGCGAATTCGATCGGGTCCGCCCCGGCTTTCCAGCACTGTTCGGCCTGACGCAGCGACGTGGCCCCGGCAATCGCGCCGTCGATATGGCCAAAGGCACCGCCGCCTGCCGTCAGGATCAGGTTGGAATGGCCAAGGTTGCCGAAGAAGCCCGGCATCCGCAGGGCGTTCATCCCGCCCGAGATGATCGGGGTGGTCGGGTTCATGCCCTGCCATTCCTGTTTGAAATACGGCCCCATCGCCACGTCATCGGTGATCATGAAAGCCATCAGCTTGTCAGAGGCCTCCCCCTCCATCTTGCCATAGCTCATGGTACCGGTGTGGATGCCGCTGGCCCCTTGCAGACGTGCCATCTTCGACAGCACGAAGGCGGTATAGCCGCGCATCGACTGCGGCGAGGTCACAGCCCCGTGGCCCGCGCGGTGATAGTGCAGGTATTGGCCCGGAAAGCGGCGGCGGGCGGTGGTGATCGCCGCCGGGCCGGTGACATAGCCATCGACCAGAAAGGCGATGTGCCGGGCATTTTCCCCAAAGGTTTCAAGGATATACTCGCCGCGGGCCACCATTTCGTAATGGTCGTCGGCGGTGATGTTGAACGAGAACAGCTTGGCCATCCCGGTCTTGTCTTGGGCACGGCACATCGCATCCCGCACCAGCTTCACCGTCTCGCGCAGTGGTGCAAAGCTCTGGTTGCCTTGCGGTTCGTCGTTCTTGATGAAATCGCCGCCCAGCCAGAAATCATAGCAGGCATCGGCAAACGGTTGCGGGCGCAGGCCCAGCTTCGGCTTGATGATGGTGCCGACGATAAAACCGCCATCCACATGCGGCCGCCCCAGCACCCGCCACAGATCGGCGATGGTGGTCGAGGGGCCGTCGAAGGCGTTCAGATAGACAGGTGGCACCCAGAAGTCATGCATCTTGGCGTATTCAACGTCGCCCATGCCTTGGTTGTTGCCGATGGTCAGCGTCAGGAACGAGCAGATCATTGCCCGACCGTCGGTGATATTGTGATCAAACAACTCTATCGGGAAGGCAATCTTCATCAGGCCGCTGGCTTCGTCGATCTCATAGACCAGCGCATCGACGCTGCGGGTGAAATCGTCGGTGGTGGACACCTCCACATTGGTGCCCGTGCTGCTTTCTGCGGCAAAGTGGGCCGCAGTTTCCAGAAAGCTGCCAAAGCCTGCTTTCGGTTTCATGATGTAGGCCACCAGCACATGCCGGCCGCCTGCCATCAGGTCGGCTTCTTTCAACGTAAGATTCGCGTAGCGATCAGATTGATCCATTGGTCGTATCCTTGAGCTCTGGAGGCCGATTGGCCAGATTATTTAACCGCCGGATCCAACGATCCGCTGGCATAGCGCTTTGCCATGTCATCCATCGGGATCACCTTGATCTTTGACCCGTGACCGGCAGCACCGAACGCTTCCAACCGGGCGCGGCAGAGGTCGCGCATGGCATCCATGGCCGGTTTCAGAAATTTGCGCGGATCAAACTCTTTGGGGGTGGTGGTGGCGATCTTGCGGAATTGACCCGTCATCGCCATCCGGCAGTCTGTATCGATGTTGACCTTGCGCACACCCATCTTGATGCCGCGCACGATTTCTTCGACAGGCACACCGAACGTCTGCGGCATCTGACCGCCAAATTCGTTGATAATGTCCTGCAATTCCTGCGGAACCGACGACGAACCATGCATCACAAGGTGCGTGTTTGGCAGCTTGTTGTGGATGGCCTCGATCACGCCCATCGCCAGAATCTCGCCATCGGGCTTGCGGCTGAACTTGTAGGCGCCATGGCTGGTGCCGCACGCGATGGCCAGCGCATCCACCTTGGTACGGGTGACGAAATCCACCGCCTGATCCGGGTCTGTCAGCAGCATGGAATGGTCCAGCTTGCCCTCGGCACCGTGGCCATCTTCGGCCTCAGATTCGCCGGTTTCAAGCGAGCCGAGCACCCCTAGCTCCCCCTCGACCGACGCACCGACCCAATGCGCCATGCTGGCGACCCGTTCGCTGATCTCGACGTTGTAGTCATAACTTGCCGGGGTTTTCGCGTCACCCATCAGGCTGCCGTCCATCATGACCGATGTGAACCCATGCTTGATGGCAGACATGCAGGTGGCCTCGTTATTGCCATGGTCCTGATGCATGCACAGCGGAACATCCGGGTAAATCTGCGCCAAAGCTTCGATCATCTTGGCCAGCATGATGTCATTGGCATAAGACCGCGCCCCGCGGCTGGCCTGAATGATCACCGGCGCATCAACGGCCTTTGCCGCCTCCATGATCGCCAGACCTTGCTCCATGTTGTTGATGTTGAACGCGGGCACGCCATAGGAATGCTCTGCCGCGTGATCCAGAAGTTGCCTAAGTGTGATCAAGGCCATCTGTGCCTTCTCCCTTCGCCGGTTCCAATATCGTTCAAGTCAGTCGGTGGCTTCAAAAGCAGGTCAGCCCAACAGCTTTCCCATCGCCACGGCGGTATCCGCCATGCGGTTGGAAAATCCCCATTCGTTGTCATACCAGGACAATACCGAACACAGCGTGCCATCCATCACCTTGGTCTGCTCGCAATGGAATACCGACGAGTGCGGGTCATGGTTGAAGTCGGACGACACATTCGGCGCGGTGGTGTAGCCAAGGATGCCCTTCATCCGCCCGTCAGCCGCCAGTTTTATCGCAGCGTTGATCTCATCGACACTTGTCGCACGCTTGGCGATGAACTTCAGATCAACCACACTGACGTTCGGGGTCGGCACGCGGATGGCAAAACCATCAAGCCGCCCTTTCAGCTCTGGCAGAACCAGACCCACGGCCTTTGCTGCGCCAGTGCTGGTCGGGATCATCGACAGGGCGGCGGCGCGGCCGCGATACAGGTCCTTGTGCATGGTGTCCAAGGTTGGCTGGTCGCCAGTGTAGGAATGGATGGTGGTCATCATTCCTTTCTCGATCCCGATCGTCTCGTGCAGAACCGCCGCCACGAGAGACAGGCAGTTCGTCGTGCAGGATGCGTTTGACACGATCATGTCATCTTTGGTCAGCGTGCCATGGTTCACCCCGAACACGATGGTCTTGTCGGCGTGTTCGCAAGGGGCCGACACCAGAACGCGGCGCGCGCCATTCATCAGATGCGCGCTGGCCTTTTCATGCGTGGTAAAGATGCCCGTACATTCCATGGCAATATCCACACCGGCCCATGGCAGTTCGGCCGGGTTGCGCAAGGCCGTGACCTTGATCTTGCCCCGACCCGCGTCGATCCAGTCTTCGCCTGTCGTCACCGTGCCGGGAAAACGCCCATGCACCGAGTCAAACCGCATGAGATGTGCATTGGTTTCCACCGGGCCAAGATCGTTGATGGCCACAACCTCGATATCGGTCCGTCCCGATTCGATGATGGCACGAAGCACATTCCGACCTATGCGGCCAAAGCCGTTTATTGCAACTTTCACAGTCATTTCAGCCTCTTATCGTCTTATTTGGTCAAGTTCCGGGCCAATTCGCAGATGGCCTCGGCGGTGATGTTGAAGTGTTTGTACAGCGCCGGGGCGGGGGCCGAGGCCCCGAAGCCGGTCATGCCAACAAAGCCGTCAGTGTCGCGCAGCAGCAGGTCCCAGCCCTGCCGGATCGCAGCCTCGACCCCGATCCTTGGGGCGGTTCCAAGCACCGCGTTGCGGTAGGCGTCCGACTGGCCGGCAAAAGCCTCGAAGCACGGGGCCGAGACGACCGCCACCTTCACGCCTTGCGCCGCAAGCGTATCCGCCGCCGCCAAAGCGATTTCGATCTCGGATCCGGTGGCGATCAGCGTAAGGTGACGATCCGCGACATCGCGCAGCAGATAGGCGCCCTTGGCCGTCAGGTTTTCGCTGGCATCCGTCCGCACAAGCGGCAGGTTCTGCCGGCTCAGTACCAAAAGCGTTGGGGTGGCCTCAGACGCCATCGCCATT
>JBKBOF010000209.1:0-4610 GCA_046294955.1 Paracoccaceae bacterium | reverse complement strand
GAGGACTGACGCCAGAGCCGGGGTTGTGGCGACACAAGGCAACGGATAGCGTCCGCGCCGAAGGATGCCCTCATGACCCTGCCCAGCATCAAAGACACTAAACGCGGCATCCTCCTGATGTTGCTTGCAATTTTCTGTTTCACAGCGATGGATGCCGCCGCCAAGGGATTGATCGCCCGATACCCGGTGCCGCAGGTCATCTGGGCGCGCTTTGCCGGGCAGGTGCTGATTGTGACGTTGATTCTGGGGCCACGCCTGCCGGTCATGCTGCGCACGCAATGGCCGATGCTACATGTCATCCGCTCTGCCTGCCAACTGGGCGCCATCGCGTGCTTTTTCTCGGCCTTGCCGCATATCGGGCTGGCCGAGGCGACGGCGTTGGGGGATCTGAACCCGGTGTTGATCACGTTGGGCGCGGCGCTGTTTCTGGGCGAGCGCCTTGGCCCTCGCAGGATTGCGGGGGTGGTGGCCGCCTTGATCGGCGCACTGATCATCATCCGCCCCGGACTGTCGGTCTTTACACCTGCAGCCTTGCTGCCACTGGCGTCGGCTGTGTTCTATACCATCAATGCGCTGCTGACCCGCCATCTTGGCCCACAGGAAAGCGCCTGGACACCAATGATTCTGGCCGCCCTCTTTGGCGTGCTGGCAACCAGCGTCCCGCTGACCTTTGTCTGGGTTCCGGTTCCCGTCGCCGACTGGCCCTTGTTCGCCCTGATCGGGGTGTTGGGCACGGCGGCGCAGCTTGCCCTGATCCGCGCCTTCTCGCTGGCCGAGGCGGGCAGCGTGGCACCGTTTGCCTATGTCGGATTGTTGTTTGCCACGCTCTGGGGCTTTGTGCTTTACGACGAGGTGCCGGATCGGCCCACTGTCATCGGTGCGCTTGTGATCGTGGTGGCGGGTCTTTATGTCTGGCATCGCGAAACACAGGGACAGGCGGGCCCCAAAATCCGCGACGCACAGGACGAATGACCAAAGCAGACCCGCACAAGACCGGCACATGGGGCCAATGGCTGACAGACCGTGCCATCCGTGCGGTTCTGTGGCTTTTACTGGCCCTGCCCTACCGGTGGCGGGTGCCGCTGTGTGGCTGGGTGATGTCGCGCATTGTGGCGCCACTGGCGGGCTGGCCCCGGCGGATTCGGGAAAATCTGGCCCACACCCTGCCCGATCTTGCGCAAGACCAGATCGACCGGCTTGTGTTGCGCGTGCCTGAAAACATCGGACGCACGGTGATCGAGATCTATTCGGGGCCTGAGTTCATCGCCCGCACTACCAGCCTGCCGTTGACCGGCGAGGGTGTGCCGGCGCTGGAGGCCGCCCATGCTGCGAAAACAGCCGTGATCCTCGCCACGGGTCATTTCGGCAATTATGATGCCGTGCGCGCAGCCCTGATTGCCCGAGGGTATTCCCTGGGCGCGCTGTATCGACCGATGTCGAATTCTTGGTTCAATGAACACTATGTGAAAGCCATCGGTACCATCGGCCAGCCGCTGTTTGAACGCGGGCGTAATGGCTTGGCACAGATGCTGCGGCACCTGCGGGGCGGCGGAATGCTGGGGATCTTGCCGGATCAGCGCATGGGCAAGGGCATGAAGCTGACCTTCTTCGGCAAAGAGGCACTGACCGCACTTTCGGCGGCAGACATGGCACTGAAATATGATGCGCTGCTTATCCCGACCTATGCGATACGCCAGCCCGATGGCCTGTCGTTCCAGATCATCGTCGATCCCCCGATCCCGCATGGCAAGCCCGAGGCGATGACCCAAGCCTTGAACGACAATCTGGAACGGTTGATCCGACAGTATCCTGACCAATGGTTCTGGATCCACCGACGCTGGAAGCCCTGAGGGGTCGCTATTTAAGCTCTGCTGCGGCCAACACCTCGGCCGGCCCGTCAGACTGCACGATCACCACCACCGGTTCGCGGCCCGGCGCCTGAGCGGTCAGATCCATGGGGGTACGACCGGTCCAGTCTGCGACCGACTGCCAATCCGTAACGATGTTGGTATAGGTTACATCCCGGCCGGCATTTTCTCCCCGGCCGATGGCCACCATCGCCTCGGGTTGATACCGCACCAGCTGTATGCGCGCCGGTTTTGTCAGGGGCGGGTCGGCTTCGACGCGGATGGTGATGCTGTCGCCGCTGCGGCTCACTGTCAACCGCACCGGGCTGACCTGACCCTGATGACGGCGAATGGCTTCGGCCACCTGAATTGGATCGTTGCCCTCCACCCGATCCAATCCGCCGACGATCATTTGCGGGGTATATATCATGCGGCTGCTGACGGCTTTGGCATAGGCCTTCTGCCGTTTGGTGAACAGCGGATCTGCAAAGGTATCTTTCCAGCCGATGTAGTCCCAATAGTCTACATGCAGCGACAGAGCGATCACATCCGAGCTTTTGGCCAACTCAGCCATGAACGCATCGGCCGGCGGGCACGAGGAACAGCCTTGCGACGTGAAAAGTTCCACCACCACGGGTTGCGTCTGCGCCCACACTGCACCGGAAACGCCGATCCAAAGCCCGAAAGTCGCGCTGACCAAATGTCGCATCGTCACGTCTATCATCCCCAAATCCGTAGTTTGGTTCTATAGACATGCAGGTGTGCCTGCCAATCAAGGTTTTGCGAGGGCAAGATGAATTCCCGTGAGGCGGCGTTTCATGGCAAGATCGTCACGACTTATCAGAAACAAGGGCTGGATTTTTGGCATACAATTGCATACAAAGCCCTCGATTCCCCGGTGTGTGCCACCGGACCCGTCCATAAGCCAGTCCCATAGTCATCAGCGAGAGGCCCAAAATGACCGTTACCGTCGGACATGACAGCCAGAAGACCAGGAAATCCCTGACAGCAGGCGGCCAAACCGTCAGCTATTATTCGATCCCCGCCGCCGAAGCAGCCGGTTTGGGAGAGTTCTCCAAACTCCCCGCCGCGCTGAAAGTCGTGCTGGAAAACATGCTGCGTTTCGAGGACGGCAAGACCGTTTCGGTTGATGACATCAAGGCGTTTTCCGACTGGGGCAAGCTGGGCGGGCAGAACCCGCGAGAAATCGCCTATCGCCCCGCCCGCGTGCTGATGCAGGACTTTACCGGCGTTCCAGCCGTGGTTGACTTGGCCGCGATGCGCGATGGCATCCTTGGCCTTGGCGGAGATGCGCAAAAGATCAACCCGCTGAACCCGGTCGATCTGGTGATCGACCACTCGGTGATGATCGACGAATTCGGCACCCCGCGCGCCTTCCAAGCCAACGTCGACCGCGAATATGAGCGCAACATGGAGCGTTACGTCTTCCTGAAATGGGGGCAGAACGCGTTCAACAATTTCCGCGTCGTGCCGCCCGGAACCGGGATTTGCCATCAGGTCAATCTTGAATATCTCGCGCAGACGGTTTGGACCGATACGGATCAGGACGGCAATCTGGTTGCCTATCCAGATACCCTCGTCGGAACCGACTCGCATACGACGATGGTCAACGGCCTTGCCGTTCTGGGCTGGGGCGTGGGCGGGATCGAGGCCGAGGCCGCGATGCTGGGCCAGCCGGTTTCGATGCTGATCCCCGAAGTGGTCGGCTTCCGCCTGACCGGCGAGATGATGGAAGGCACCACCGCCACCGATCTGGTGCTGAAAGTCGTGCAGATGCTGCGCAAGCATGGCGTTGTGGGCAAGTTTGTCGAATTCTATGGCGACGGTCTGGACCGTTTGCCTCTGGCGGATCGCGCCACCATCGCCAACATGGCCCCGGAGTATGGCGCGACCTGTGGTTTCTTCCCGATCGACGACGAAACTCTGCGCTACCTGCGCCAGACGGGTCGTGAAGAGACGCGGATTGCCTTGGTCGAGGCCTATGCGAAAGAAAACGGCATGTGGCGCGGTGCAGATTACGCACCGATCTACACCAGCACGCTCGAGCTGGACATGGGCACCATCGTACCTGCGATCTCGGGCCCCAAACGCCCGCAGGATTACCTGCCGCTGACCTCGGCCGCGAAAGCCTTTGGCGACTATATCCGCGGCATTCGCAAGTCGCCCGACGCGCCGGTACTGGAAAAAGCCGAGATGGTTGCCGAAGGCGGCAATACTGCCCCGTCGGATCTGCCGGGTAGCCTTGGCGACCTTGCAACCGCAAAAGTCGAAGGGCAGGACTATGTCCTGCGCGATGGCTCGGTGGTGATCGCGTCCATCACGTCCTGTACCAATACGTCCAACCCTTATGTGCTGATCGGCGCTGGTCTGGTCGCACGCAAAGCCCGGGCCTTGGGCCTGAACCGCAAGCCTTGGGTGAAAACCTCGCTGGCACCCGGATCGCAGGTTGTGTCGGAATACCTGAACGCTGCGGGATTGCAGGAAGATCTTGACGCGGTCGGCTTCAACCTTGTCGGTTACGGCTGCACAACCTGCATCGGCAACTCCGGCCCGCTTGATCCTGCGATTTCCAAGGCGATCAATGATGGTGATCTTGTGGCCACCGCAGTCCTGTCTGGCAACCGCAACTTCGAGGGCCGGATTTCGCCCGACGTGCGGGCCAACTATCTGGCCAGCCCGCCGCTGGTCGTGGCCTACGCACTGGCCGGTGACATGAACATCGACCTGACGAAGGAACCGCTG
>JBKBOF010000208.1:0-4612 GCA_046294955.1 Paracoccaceae bacterium | reverse complement strand
TCTTTGACAATTCTGGTGCCACGCCAACGTTCCGGCGCATCGCCTAGGCCGCGCGGTCCGCTGCGGTGTGTCTGTCCTGCATGAACGGATGCGGCACCGGTTCTTTCGCCCTCAGGAAGTAGAGCGCAAAAACCTCGGCATAGGATCGGTAGGCATACCCGTCATTGCGCCGCAGATAGTGCGCGCGGTTGGCGGCATAAAGCGCCGGCAGGCGATACCATGGCACTTGCGGGTGCATGTGATGAACGACATGCAAATTATTGTTCAGAAACAGAAAAGACAGTGGGCCTCTGTCTTCGACAATCACCGTGCGCGCGCGTGCAGCATCATGTGCGCGATGTTCCAGAAAGGTGCGGATATTCAGGATTGCCCCCGCAGCATAGACCGCCAGCACATAGCCGACCCAGCCCATCGGCGCGGGCCAGAGCCACAGCACCAGAAGGATCAGACCGCCCGCATGCAGCAGCCAGTCGCGCCGCACCGCGCGATCCCCGGCCAGCACCTGACGCGATTCACCCCAAAGCCAAAGCAGATTGCCGATGAACGGCCCCAGGGTCATGCGCCCAAACAGCGTGTTGTTGGCCCGCAACAGCCGCTTTGCTAACGCCGGAAGTGTGTTCCAAACCTTCGGATCCAGGTATTTTGACTCGGGGTCGTCATAGGGGTCGGTCAGACTTGGGTCGTGGTGATGCGCCAGATGCGTGTCGCGAAAGCGCCCGTATGGCACGGCCGGATTCAGGGCCGGGAACATCAGCGCCGCGTTCAACCATCCCGTGCGGAACGGGTGGCCATGCAGCGCCTCGTGCTGAAGCGAACAGAATTGAGTGATGGCGAATGCGGTGACGACAACCCCGGCAACCGGTGACAGCATGTAAAGCGTGGTGGTCCCAAATCCCCAAAGCGCATAGGTCGCGACAATCAGGGCAAGGGTCTGCCATTCCACAAAACTCGAGGAGCGGTCAGACGGCACAGGGGCGTCGGGGGCCAAGGTGTTGATCCATCAATGCGGGCATGATTGTGAATATCACTTGCCCGATGGCAAGAATACGCCAAGGATGCGAAACTATAATTCACCTTCGCAGATAATTATCACCATAGGCTGCAAATGATCGACAAACGCGCCCGTGCCGCCCTGTTCCGCAGCCGTTTGGCCGAGGCGATGACCGAACGCGCGGTGTCGCAGGCGGCACTGGCCCGGATGACCGGGGTGGACAGGTCCACCATCAGCCAGCTTCTGGTATCGGAAAAGCGCCTGCCCAACGCGCAGCTTGCAGCGGATTGTGCGATGGCGTTGGGCGTCTCGGCGGACTGGTTGCTGGGCCTGTCGGGGCGGCCCGAACCGGTGGCTGATCTGCTGGCCATGCAATTGACCGAAACACAGGCACCACGCGCCCTGATCGACGAGGCGATCTTTGGCTGGCATCAAGAGGCGGCGGGCTACAAGATCCGGCATGTGCCCGCCACCCTGCCCGACATGCTGAAAACCCGCGCCATGGTGGAATGGGAATATGCCCCGCAACTTGGGCGCAGTGCGGCGCAGGCGCTTGGCGCTTTCGAGGATCGGCTGGCATGGATGCGCGGCGCGCGGTCGGATTATGAAATCGCCCTGCCCCTCCACGAAATCGCGGCTTTTGCCCAAGGCGCGGGCTACTACGCCGGTTTGCCCGCTTCGGTGCGGCTGGATCAGATCGACCGGCTGATCGACCTTTCACAGGCACTTTACCCTGCGCTGCGGGTCTATCTGTTTGATGCACGCCGGGTGTTTTCGGCACCGATCACTGTGTTCGGGCCGATGCTGGCGGTGCTGTATCTGGGCCGACACTATCTTGCGTTTCGGGATACCGCTCGGGTGGAAAGTTTTACGCGGCATTTCGACTGGCTGGTGCGCGAAGCTGATATCACCGCCCGTCAGGTGCCCGACCATCTGCGCGGCCTGCGCGCGCAGATATCCTAGAATGTGTGCAGATGGCGGATGTCGTAGCCGTTGAAATCAAAGATTTCCTGCGCGGCGCGCAACCGGTCGGGCGGCAAGGCCCCGTCCCGATTGAGGATAAAGCCAAAGGCCCCGGACGGCGTGCCAATGGCCAGCGTGCGATAGTCAGTATCCACCCAGATCACCCACCAGTCCTGCGAACCCACCCGAAACCGCCCCGGCCCACTTGCCGCCAGCGGCCCCGACAGGCGCACCTCGCGCCCCGATAGACAAAGCCGCGCGGTCAGGTTCAGCGCACCAGCCCGGCCGCCAATGTCGGCCCCGCCGGGCGCACAGGCCGGCTCGCCTGCGGCAAAAGCAGCCACTTGACGCCAGTTTCCGACCAGTCGCGCCTGATCGAGCTGCGCGTTCGACCAGATCGGGGCCCCGGTCGTGCGGAACGACACGGCGGATGGTGCCTGTTTGGTCGGGCCACAGGCCACCAAGGCCAGACACAAAAAACCGGATGAAAGGCAATGCGCACGGATCAATTGATGCATTGGGTCAACATGCGCCCCGTCTCGTTCAGGATATCATGGCAGCCCAGCATCGGCGTGACAGGCGCGCAGGTGCGGGATTTTTCCAGACAATATCCAGAACAATCCTTTGATTTCGTGCAGGATTTTCCAGCATCCTTGGTCGGCATCTGGCAAAAGGCCGCCTTGCCGCCCCCGGCCACGCTCCACCGGCCACCGCGCTTTTCGCACGCAAGATGCGCCGCCGTTTTCAGCGCGGCAGGCGGCACCGGCGCAGCCGCCGTGGGCGGATCAGCCGTGGGCGCAGGGCCAGCGGCGGCTTTTGTTTCTGGCGGGCCCACAGGCTCCACCGACGCTTGTGCGACGGGTTGTGGCGCGGCGGCGGGCGCATCAAGCGAGGTTACGGCAATACCATCCCCGATGATCGGATTTTCCGACGCCTGTGCGATATCAGTTGCCTTTCCCTGACCCGGCAAAGCCAACTGACAACCCGTCACGGCCATCAGCATGGCAAGGATGACAAGCGGAAGGATCAGTCTTGGGCGCATGGTCATCCCGTTCAACAAAGACGTTGCGGCGCAGAAGGCCTTATTCGCCGACGCAGCGCAAGCCCTTCTGTCCGGGTCAATAGGGCATGGGATGCAGTCGGTGCGCGATGGCGATATCGGCCAGCACCGCATCAGACAGATAGACATCCGCCGCCCCCAGAGTAACCGCCAATTGCGCAACCGATGAGGCGCCGACAATCGGGATGCATGGAAAAGGCCGCGACAGGCAAAAGGCAATCGCCATCTGGCACGGGTCAAGCCCATGCTGTGCCGCAATGCCCAGATAGGCCGCGACTGCGGGAAACACTTGCGGCGTGACCCGCCCGCCCAGATCCGGGGTAAAGCTGCGTCGCGTGCCTTCAGGCACAACATCCCCCGCATATTTTCCCGACAACAACCCTGCGGCGAGGGGCGAGAACGCCAGAAGCGGCATATCCTCGACCATGCTGAATTCGCACCAGTCGGTGTCGAACTGACGACACAGCAGCGAGTATTCGTTTTGCACCGACACCATGCGCGGCAAGCCATGACTCTGGGCCAGGTGCAGCCAC
The DNA here is from genome assembly GCA_046294955.1 of Paracoccaceae bacterium. GTDB lineage: Bacteria > Pseudomonadota > Alphaproteobacteria > Rhodobacterales > Rhodobacteraceae > Pseudotabrizicola. The sequence continues at coordinate 1,065 of JBKBOF010000208.1, read as the reverse complement.
AGACCCGCCCCCCAGACGCTTTCGTTCGACAGGCCGATGGTGCGGATCTTGCCCTCGGCGATCAAGGCCGCAGCGGTTTGCAGCACATCCATCATATCCGCCTCGACCGCCGCGCGATCGGTCACGCGGGGCTGAAAGCGCCATGCCTGCCGAAAGTGATAGCTGCCGCGGTTCGGCCAGTGCAGTTGATAGAGGTCGATATAATCCGTCTGCATCCGGCGCAAACTGCCCTCGACCGCAGCACGCATCGCAGCGCCGGTGATGGGCGCACCATCACGCACCGCCGCCTGCCCCGCCCCGGTGATCTTGGTTGCGATCTGCAACCGCGACCGTCCGCCGCGCCGCGCCAGCCAGGTGCCGATGATGGTTTCGGTATCGCCCACAGTCTCGGCCTTGACCGGATTGGTCGGATACATTTCGGCCGTGTCCCAGAAAGTCACACCATGGTCCATCGCAAGATCGGCCTGCGCGTGACCTTCGGCCTCGGTGTTCTGGCTGCCCCATGTCATCGTGCCAAGGCACAGTTTCGACACATCAATTCCGCTGCGCCCCAGTTGAACCCGTTCCATTGCCTGCCCTTTTGATGTCTTTGCGCTTGCATCAGGCAACCTAACCGCCCCATCCGGCATGACAAGGCCACAACGGCGCAATGCCGGGGCGGTGCGCCTGCCCCAGAGATCAAGGGGGCGGTCAGGACGGCTTGAGAACATTACACGAACATCTTAATCTGTTGCTCATGTTGTTGCCGACTCATCCTTCCCGGAACCGTGGTCCTGCGCCCGAACTTGACCTGCCCGCCGGTATCGCCCCCGGCCTGCTGCGGGCCCGCGCGCATGAGCTGTGTGGCCCGGCCCGTGTGGCGCTGGCGCTGGTGCTGTTGGCGCAATGCGATGGCCCGGTGCTGTGGATCGCGCCGTCATGGTTGCCTGACCGCCCGCATACCTGCGGTCTGACCGATTTCCTGCACCCCGGTCGTCTGGTGTTTGCCCATGCCCGGCGGCACGAAGACCTGCAATGGTGCGCCGAGGAAGCATTGCGATCAGGTGCCGTGCCAATGGTGCTGGT
>JBKBOF010000207.1:3179-4620 GCA_046294955.1 Paracoccaceae bacterium | reverse complement strand
TTCCGCATCCATTTCAACGGCGGCTTGATCCAGCAGCGCATCCAGTGCGGGATTGGCATAGCCGGCCGAATTGCCCCGATCGTTCGTCTTGTGCGTCGGCGTGAAAATGTCGAACGGGTCGAGCGAGCCATTCCCCCAGCTGGAGAAATACATATCACCCGATTTTGGCTTGCCTGCCGTGCGCCACTTTTCGGTCAGCTGCGCGCTTTCGCCCACGGCGACCGTCGTGCGGATGCCAGCGTTCGTCAGCATGGACGCGATCGCCTCGGCGGTATCCTTGAAAGCGCCCTCGGTGTCCATCGTGATGCTGATGCCGTCGGGATATCCGGCCTCGGCCAGCAGCGCCTTGGCCTTTTCGGGATCATAGGCGACGGCGGGAAGGTCACTTGACCCAAAGGCATCGGGGGACAGGATGCCTTCGATGCGGGCGGCGGTGCCGTCAAGAATACGGTCGATGATCAGATCCTTGTTGATGGCATGGGCCGCTGCCTGACGCACCTTGAGATCATCAAACACCTCGCCTTGCATGTTCATCGCCAGAAAGAAACTGCGCGTGCCGTTCACCGTCATCACATCGGTGCCCGCATTCGCCTTGACCTGAGCGATCGAAAAGGTGGGCAGTTCGTTGATGATATGCACGTCGCCGGCCAAAAGGGCCGCAACGCGGCTGGCGCTTTCAGGGATGATCTTGAAGATCACCCGGTCCACACAGGCAGCGCCAACAGGCGCGATATCGGGCGCACCGCCGTAGTAGTCGTCAAATCGTTGCAGGATGATCGCATCGCCTTTGCGCCATTCGCCCAGCTTGAACGGCCCGGTGCCATTGGTCATTGTTGCCATCCCGGTGGTGCCGTTTGCTTCGACAAAGGTTTTCGAGACGATCTGCTGGTTCGGCAACATTGCCGGCAGAATTGGCCAAGGCTCTTTCAGCGTGATGCGGACGGTGTCGCCATCGACAATCTCGACCGAGGCAACCGGTCCCATCAAGCCTTGTCGCGGGCTGGTCTGGCCATCGCCCATTGCGCCCTCGACCGTCACGCGGTCCAGGCTGAACTTGACATCTTCGGCAGTCATGTCAGTGCCGTCATGGAATTTGATGCCCGAGCGGATCTTGAAATCATAGACGGTGGGCGAAACCTGCGTCATCGATTCCGCGATTTCGGGCACGACGCGCATATCCGGGTCGCGTGTCAACAGCCCGTCGTAGATGTTTCGGATGACCGTCTCGGTTTCACGCTTGCGGTGATTTGCCGGGTCAAGCGTATCGGCATCCAGTGTGAAGCCAACGATCAGGTCCTGGGCCGCCACGGCAGCGGGCATCAAGACGGGGCAGGTGGCCAAGGCAGTGGCCAGCAAGAGGCGCGGCAGTGCATTCATTGGAAATCTCCCTTGTGAGTGTGCCCCGGTTGCGGGTGCGTGGTCCATTCAGAAGCGGACAAAA
>JBKBOF010000207.1:0-3051 GCA_046294955.1 Paracoccaceae bacterium | reverse complement strand
TGCCAGTTTTCGATATTTGGCCACAGTGCGCCGCGCCAATGCTGCCCCTTCGGGCAACAAGCATTTTGCAACGGCTTCATCCGTCAACGGGTTTGACGCATCTTCCTTGGCAACCAATTCCCGCATCAGTTCCAAGACAGCCTGAACCGAAAGTGGCCCATCCAGACGGCGCGCTGCCGGTGCAGCGGCACATAGCAGGGCGCGCAGCCCAAGTGTACGATTTGGCATCGACATGGTCATAGCTGCCGTGACACGGCTGATCGTGCTGCGATGCAACCCCGTGGCCGCTGCAAGGTCGTTGATGCTGAGCGCCGCAAGCGCGCCGTGGCCGCTCAAAAACCCATCTTGGCGCTCAATGATCTCGGTCGCGATTTTCAGAACCGTCGCGTGGCGCCGCTCGACTGCCTGTATCAACGCGCGCGCCTCTTGCACAGCCCGCGGTGACGAGTCCTTTCCAGTGTCGAGATGCAGGGCCGGTACGGTTTGGGCGTTCAGTTCCAGCAGCCACCCGTTGTCATCGCGGTGCAAAATCAGGTCGCACGGGCGCCCTACGACAGATGGTTCAGAAAATGCCGCGCCGGGTTTCGGATTCATCCGCCGCAACGTCCGGGCCATGTCGAGAACCATGTCAGCATCGCATCCGCAGGCCTCCGCCAAGGCCTCGGTCTTGCCTGCACCCAATAGCGGCAAATTGCGCAGCATCGCAGAAAAGGCGGGCGTCAGGTGGCCCTGTTCCTCGGCTTGCAGTTCCAGGCATTCCGCGAGCGATCGCGCAAATAGTCCAGTGGGCTCCGCCGTTTGCAACTGGCGCAGAACCTTTTCTGCGCGTGTGACTGAACAACCCGCGTCGGCGGCAATTTCGGCAAGACTTGCAGAGAGCCAGCCCGAAGGCTCCAGAGCAAAAAGGAAACTCTGCGCAATCCTGCGGTCTTCACGGTCGCGCACCAGAAGCTCAAGCTGGGCCTCCACATGCGCAAGCAGCCCGACATCGGCCAGCGGTAGTCTTTCGGCATCGAACCCACCTGGCCCACAGTGGACGTTGGGAAGCTGACCATGACGACGAGAGGCCGGTGGTCCAATCTGGCGGACCAACGAAAACCAGTCGTATGCCTCGGCACCAGACGTGACTTTGACCAAGGCGCCCGCAATCGCAAGATCAGCCAGTCGCGCCGACAGGTCGATGTTGGACATCACCATAAAGCCAATCGCTTCTCGAAGGACCGGCGTCATTGCAAGCGACGTGCCTTGCTTCAGCCCAAGGTCAAATCCAATCAAGGCTGACTCCATTTATGGGGTTTGCTCATCAACGCTCCACCATCGCGGTAGAGTGCGGTGTCAAAAATTGTCGCCACCCTTTGGTGTCAGGGTCCAGCACCAACCTACACTGATGAAGGATGAAGCGATCTGTCTTCGATGTCCAGATTTTACAAAGATTCCTTGTTTCTTTCGGGCGTTATAAGGCTCTGTTGATGGCTTGGATGGCCCCTTCTGTCGATCTCGCAATGTGCCAATGTAATGATCGTTTAAGCCAAAATTGAGCCGGGACAGCCCGGTCGAAATGGACGAAATCGGCGCTGACCTTGCAAAGCGGATTTTTCAGTTGCAGGGCGCGCGACGACAAGCCTGCTGTGTTTCGCGCGAAGTGTGCCCGGGGTCGGGTGAATGTTCGTTTGTGTTTGCCGACGATCGGTGATGGAGGTTTAGCCTGTCGGACGGTTCAGGATGTCCAACTTCTGTTTGCTGCCAAGAGTTTTGAGCGCATCGACGACCCGGCGACCAATATCGCGAAAAAGCAGTGTTCCTGACGCGTCGTGATAGCCCGGGTGCAACGAGAGGCAGCGCCTGAACACCTGACGAAGCACGCGGGGTGGTCTGGACATGCGACATGACCACCTAGCCAACACCGCATTTTCGAATGCTGGATGCCTTGTCAGTCCGATCCGCTTGGGCTAGCCTTTCGTCATAACCGTTGGGGTGCCCCGTTTGGGGCTGAGAGGCGCGAGCCAACCCATCGAACCTGATCCGGTTCATACCGGCGTAGGGAACGGTGCATGAAGGGCGCGTGGCGCCCGTGATCCGTCTCCTTGCGATGATTTGTTTGGCAAGGAGGGGACTTTGATTCCCATCGCACTAACGATAGCAGGGTCTGATTCTGGCGGCGGCGCGGGGATTCAGGCGGATCTCAAGACGTTTTCGGCCTTGGGCGTTTATGGCACCAGTGTGATCACGGCGCTGACAGCGCAGAACACCCGCACGGTCAGCATGATCGAACCGGCCAGCCCGGCGGTGATTGCCGCGCAGATGGCGGCCGTGTTCGATGATCTGGACGTGCGGTCGGTCAAGCTGGGCATGCTGGGCGATGCGCGCGCGATTGCGGCGGTGGCGCAGGGGCTGGCGGGCTGTGGTCTGCCGATCGTGCTCGACCCGGTGATGGTCGCGAAATCTGGCGACCGGTTGCTGCCGCCCGCCGCACTCGATGCACTTCGCCGCCAGCTCTTGCCGCTGGCCACACTGCTGACCCCGAACCTGCCCGAAGCAGCGGATCTGTTGGGCTGCGCGCAAGCGACCACCGAGGCAGAGATGACGCGCCAAGGACATGCTTTGCGCGCGCTGGGTCCGCAGGTGGTCCTGATGAAGGGCGGGCATGGCACGGGGGACATTTGCGTTGATCTGCTCGTCACCGCCGCGGGTGTCACCCGCCTGACGGCGCCGCGCTGCGCCACCCGCAAAACCCATGGCACCGGCTGCACACTGTCAGCGGCTGTTGCGGCCGGGCTGGCGCAGGGATCGGCGCTGCCGGAGGCCGTCATCCACGCGCATGCCTATCTTCAAGGCGCGATTGCGGCGGCGGACGGGTTGGACGTGGGGCATGGCAACGGTCCGGTGCATCACTTTTACAAGGTCTGGGCGCATGGCTGATGTCACCGTCATCGGCGCTGGGGTGGCGGGGCTTTGCGCGGCCTACACCCTGTCGCGCGCTGGTTTCACCCCTCGCCTGATCGACCGCAACGGCGCGCCGGGGGCGCATGGCTGTTCGTGGTGGGCTGGCGG
>JBKBOF010000206.1:0-4649 GCA_046294955.1 Paracoccaceae bacterium | reverse complement strand
ATGCCTGCATTGTTGACAAGGATATCGAGGCCCCCCAGCGCATCGGCGGCAAAAGCGATCACTTTTTCTGCCGCCGCCTGGTCTATCGCGGTGAAATCGGCCTGAACCGCAGCAGCCTTTCGCCCCAGCGCCTCGATTTTCGCAAGGGTGTCTTCGGGCTGGTGGCTGCGATAGGTCAGCGCCACGTCGGCCCCGGCCTGCGCAAGGGCAAGGGCAATGCCCTCGCCGATGCCGGTGGCCCCACCGGTGACAAGCGCCTTGCGGCCGGTCAGATCGAAGGGATTGGCCATCGTCAATACCGGTTCGCGATGGGCAGTTCCTCGGCCGGGAAAAGGCTGATCACTTCGCAGCCCTTTTCGGTCACGACAACCTCTTCCTCGATCCGGGCGGCGGAATAGCCGTCGGTGGCGGGGCAGTAGGTTTCCAGCGCAAAGACCATGCCTGTCTTGATCTCCATCGGATGGTCCATGCTGATCGCGCGGCTGATGATCGGGCGTTCGTGCAGCGCAAGGCCCAGACCGTGCCCGAACTGAAGCCCGAAGGCGGCATCCTCATTGGGAAAGCCAAGGCTTTCGGCCGTCGGCCACACGGCGGCCACCTTGTCTGTGGTCACGCCCGGTTTGATCATTGCAATCGACGCGTCGATCCATTCGCGGGCTTTGACATAGGCATCGTTCTGCGACGGTGTTGCGCGACCCACGTTGAAGGTGCGGTAATAACACGTGCGATAACCCTGATAGCTTTGCAGGATGTCAAAGAAGGCCTGATCGCCGGGGCGGATTAATCGGTCGGTAAAGTTGTGCGGATGCGGATTGCAGCGTTCGCCGGAAATGGCGTTGATCGCCTCGACGTCGTCCGATCCCATTTCATAAAGCATCTTGTTGGACAGGGCGACGATGTCGTTCTCCCGCACCCCCGGCTTCAGCTCTTCATAGATCATGTGATAGACGCCATCGACCATCGCAGCTGCTTGGGTCAAAAGCTGGATTTCATCCCAATTCTTGATCTCCCGAGCTGCCAGCATGATCTGCTGTCCGTCCACGACGTTGATGCCTTCCTCGCGCAGGGCGTGGAACATGGCGGTTTCGGCGTAATCCACGCCGACCGGCATGTCAGCCATGCCCGCATCGCGGATCAGACCCGCGATCTGCTTGGCATATTTCTGCATCAGGCCGAACTCGGGTGGGATCGTCCCGCGCATGCCGACCACACCGGCCAGGCAGTGATCGGGCTCAAGCCAGTCCGCGTGACGCTTGTGGTGCATTGCGGCAGAACCGAAATCCCAGACATAGGGGCTGTCATCGCCGGTCAGCAGGCAGAAACGGCACATCTTGTCCCGTTCCCATTCACCGATCTTGGTGGCTGAGACATAGCGGATATTGTTCACATCGAACAACAGCAGGGTGCCCGCGTTGGACGCCTGAAGCGCCTGACGGGTCCGTGCGAGGCGATACCGGCGCAAACGGTCATGGTCGATACGGCGCTCGAAATCGACCGACATGTGGCCCCAGGCCGGAAGGCGCTCGCGCCATTCCCAATTGGGTTCCAGATCTTTCGGTGTCAGCAGGTTGGGCATGAGGGCGCGAGACATAAGGTTCTCCTTCGGGTGCGCGATGCGGACCCGTTGAAAGGTTGAAATTTGCGTGAAACGCGGCGGGTTACTGGATGCACCAGCCGCCGTCGATGTGGACCATCTGGCCGGTCATGTAGTCGCTGTCGTCACTGGCAAGGAAAGACGCAGTGCCGATGATATCTTTTGGATAGGACACGCGCTTGATCTGCAACGCGTCGCGGACGATATCATCATATGCTTGGCCCTCGCGTTGCTTGAAGCCGATGTCGACGAGGTCCTTGTCCAGTTGTTCCCAAAGGGGCGTCACAACGACGCCGGGGGCGTAGCCGTTGACAGTGATATTGTGCTCAGACAGTCCCAAAGCACCGCAATGGGTCAAAGCCAGCACACCATATTTGGACGTGCAGTACACGGTCACGTCAATCAGCGGTTTGCGCGATGCGATTGAGCCCACGTTGATGATCTTGTAGGGGTGATCTTCCATTGGGCCCTGGGCGATCATCTGGCGCGCGGTTTCCTGCATACCCAGCCACATCGCCTTGGTGTTGACCGTCATGATCAAATCCCAGTTCTCTTCATCAATATCCATGAAGAAACGGGGCTTGTTCAGCCCGGCGTTGAACACCCCGACATTGATCGATCCGAATGCCTCGACCGTGGCGGCAACGGCGGCGGCGTTATCCTCGCGTTTGGTGACATCCATACGGACTGCGACCGCTCTGCCGTTTCCGGCGGTGTTGATCTGATCGGCCATCTTCTGGGCTTCAGCAAGATCAAGATCCCCGAGGCAAACATTCGCGCCCTGCGCCGCAAAGGCTTGTGCGTTTGCCGCGCCCATGCCGCGGGCGGCACCGGTAATCAGGATGTTCTTTCCTTTCAGACGATTGGGGTCCATTGTGATTTCCTCCTCAGATCACGGTCAGTCGTGTTGTCGGATCAGCGCATCGGCCCGGTCCTGGGCTTGACGCAAAGCGTCACGCGGGGTGACGATCCCGCGCAACATGTCGTGGAATTCCTCGCCGCAGATCTGGATGATGTCGCAGATCTCGGGCACGGGTGGCCGGGGCCAGAACTGCATCTCGTCGCGACAGGACATTCCGTCTACCGCTTCGAAAATCACCGAGGCGTTGCGCACCTCGGGATCGGATCCGACCGAGTAGCGCGGGCTGGTGCGGCTTCCGTTCTGGACATAGAGTTTCTGAGCTTCAGGCGAGGTAAAGACGATCAGGGCTTCGACAGCCGCAGGGACTCGCTCCGGTGCCAGATTTGCAGGAATACCCATGATGTAGCCACCGACAGGCGCGATCGGGCTTGCACCCGGACCAGCGGGATGCGGCAGATACCCGGTCTGCCCAAAGGCGGGCGAGGTTTCATCCAATTCGAAATAGGGGGCCAGCAGCGTATAGCCATAAGCCATCGCGACACTCCCTCTGGCATAGGGCCGGACTCTTTCGTACCACGACATCGACAGAATATCGGGAGGGGAATAGTTCATGAGCTCCATCAGGAACTCGGCCGCCTGCAACCCGGCATCGGTGTCGATCGTCGCGCGATAGCCACCGGCCGCCAGCAGGTCCGTGTCAAAGCCACCTGCGATGCTTGGCAGGTTCAGGATGGGTTGTCCAAAATCAGCCAACGTCATCAGAACAGTATGGCCAAGTGCCGTTCCCCGCGCGGCATTCCAGGCGATTCCGAAGCGGCCACGGCGCGGGTCATGCAGTGTTCTGGCCGCGTGAAGCAGCGCATCGGTCGTGGCAGGCGGTTCAAGGCCAGCCTCAGCAAACATGTCGCGGCGGTAAAACAAAAGTTCAGGCGTCGTCTGGGCAGGGACACCGTAAGCGCGCCCGCCCCAGTGGCCAGCCTTCCAACCCGCAGTGTGGAAATCGGCCGGATCAAGCCGCGACAGATCCATGATCTGGTCCAACGGCATGAGAACGCCTTTTTCCACAAACTCCCCAACCCACGGCAGATCGACTGCGATTATGTCATAGCGGCTGCGATCGCGCGTAACGTTCCGTAACGCCTCTTCGCGCAACCGGTCGATGGAAAAGGCGCGCTGGCTGATGTCGGTCCCGATGACTTGCTCGAACTGACGCTTGAGGTTTTCCATCACCATGAAGGTCGGATCACCATGGACGAGCACTCGGATGCCGCCCGGCACCTTCAATGGTTCGGGCAGAACGCGCAAAGGGGGGATGGACTGCGCGGCGGCGTAGCTGCCGCCAAAATAGTAGTCTTGGGTGTTTTTGGTCTCGGACTGACCGCCAAAGCGGGTCAGGGCAAGGCGACGCAGGCGACCGGAAAGCTGCATCCATTGCGCCAAAAGTTTTGCACTAGGATGCATCGAAAACGTCTTGCCGGTTCTTGTCCGGGGCCGCATTTCGATCAGGCATTCGTCTATCATCTCCTTCATGCGGCGGTTCGCCGTTCCATAGGGCACACGGCTTGCGCTGATCAGCGAGCTGGGTGTCACGATCTTGGCTTCGAAATTGCCATGCATAAGATGCAGCACCATACGGAGATACGCATTTGGTGCGATGAGGCCCAGAGCGTCTTCCAGTTCGTCACTAAACGCGTCCAGAAAGGACAGCATCTCAAGCGTTTCGGTATGCGCCTGCGGCGAAACCGGCTTGCCTTGACCATGTCTTTCCATGACGCTCATTTTGGTCTTGTGCTTTCTGGCTGGCCGAAGTTCTTGTGGATCAGGCAAATTGTCCGGCTTGGATGAAACAGTTTCGACCACGAGCCTTACTCCTTAAAATGTCCAGGTTGGCCTTCAGAGCATATCGAGAAAATATCCACTTTAGAACAGAATATATCCAAAATGGATTTATCTGATGCAGCCCGCTGCGAGACAGACTGGCAAGATGCCGTTCAATCGTTCGGCGTGCCGAATGGTGGTCGGGCGTCCGGGTCGGGCGCATCAGAAGAAAAGATGACAACGTCATCAAACGGGAGGAGACACAAATGAAGCTTCGCAACATGTTTGCAGCATCTATCGCCGTTCTGGCTTTGGCCGGCGCCGCGTCAGCCGAGACCATGAAGATCGGCATTACCCAGAACAACGTCGGCGTCG
>JBKBOF010000205.1:0-4656 GCA_046294955.1 Paracoccaceae bacterium | reverse complement strand
GGCACATTATAGTAGATCGGCGAGATGTCGGACTGGCCGACGAACTGAACCAGTTCGAACGTCTTTTTCGTCTCCAGCTTGATCGCATCGATCTCCTTGGGGTCGATCAAGAGAAACTCGTCCTTCTCAACCTCGAAGCCGCTGAAGATGTCGTCCTGGTCAACCGGGCCGACACCTGCCGCTACCTTTTCATAGTTGATCGGCTTGCCCGAGGGTTTGTGGATCTGCCGAAAGCTGATCCGAGCGCCGGTGACGGTTGCCGTGTACATCTCCACCGCAATGGAAACCAGGGAAAGCCGCAGCTGCCCTTTCCAGACAGGACGTGGCGCCATTGGAGACCTCCTCTGTTGAGGTCGACTGCAGCCGACCGTTTTGCAGCTCAGATGCCGCCCTCTGATGCCGAGAAGGGTTTCCGGGTCCAGTCACGATCAGTGACGGAATATGGTTTAACGCCGGACGACATCTGAGACGTTCCTGTCATTTCCGTACCCCACCTGTGTCCGATCCGAACGGGGGTTGGACGCGTGAAGGCGCGACGCCGCTGCGTTGGAACGCATGAGGCCGAATACGGCTATTGCGAATAGGATCCCGAAAACGATCAAGGCAGGAAGAATTGTGCTGTTCATTGGATTTCCTTTTTGACGAAACTTCGCTGGCGAATGGTGTGCTGTTCGTTCCGCTTCTCTAACGTTGTGCGGCGCAGGGCTTTAGGGCGCCTCACCTGATCGCGTCGTCAAGCCTGAGAGCAGATGCCGCTGGTCACGTGTGGTGAACAACAGCGCGCGCTTTAGCGCGATTTGGAACGGTTGCCGCTCGAGGTGCCGGCAGAAGCCTTACCACTGTCGCTTTTTGACCCGCTGCCGGATGCTCCCGTAGGCTTCGTCTTGCTGTCTTTCGATCCGGCAACAGGCTTTGACGACGCGGATTTCTCGGTGAACCGACCGTCTCCGTCGCGCGCTTGGGTATCATCCGATTTTGCCGACGTTTTTTCTTGAGCCACGGTGCTTACTCCACTGTAAGTTCCGGCTGCGCTGTTGCGTCAACCACAAAAAATTAACACCAGTCGCGGCTATGCGTTCCTGAAGCGCCGCGCATGTCGGCGGAAATGTGCCCTGAAAAAGGTGGTGGATATAGACAGCCAATCTTACTGCCTTTGAATATCGGCAATCCGTTCGCCAGCTTCCTTGATATCCCTCTGATCCGCCTTTGGTGCCGTCTGGTTTTCGGCGGCTGGCGGATCAAACTGCAGTTCCGCGAAAACCGGGAAGTGGTCGGACCCGATAGAGCGCAGGCGTCGCAGCTGCACCAGCGTGAACCGCTTGTCATGGAAGACGTGGTCGAGGGGCCAACGCAGCAGCGGGTAGCTGGCATGAAACGTGCTGAACATGCCGCGACCCCGGCGCGGGTCCAGCAGTCCACTGACCTTCTGGAAAAGCCGCGTCGTGTTCGACCAGGCAACATCATTGAGGTCGCCCGCCACGATGGCGGGCAGGGCGCAGGCCCTTACCTCTTTGCCAACCATGAGCAGTTCGGCATCCCGTTCGTCGGTGTCCTGCTGCGGCTCGGCGGGGCGGGGATGCAGGCCGAATAACTCGATCCGATCGCCAGAGCGCAGCTGGATCGTGACCCGAATCGACGGGATGTCGGCCTCCACCAGATAGCGGACCGCAGATGCGTCGAGTGCCAGCCGCGAGAAGAAATGCATCCCGAAATGGTTGCCCTGCGGCTGTTTGATCACATGCGGATAATCTGCCTCCAGACCACGCAAGTGTTCGGCCCACCAGCCATCGGTCTCTACCGCCAGCACCACATCGGGATCGACCTCGCGCACCAGCGCCAAAAAATCACTGGCGCGGCGATTTTCCATCAACACGTTGGACACCAGCAGCCGGATCGAGCGGGCCTTGTCACCGCATGGCGCATCATGAACCTGACGCGGCGCAAGGCGGGTGTAGGGAAAGACGCGGGCGACCTGATAGGCAAAGCTGATGGCGAGGGCTGCGCCAAAGGAGACGTCAAGAAGGCTCCGGACATCCATGGTGACGACATGGGCAGCCCCGGTCACGGCAAGCAACACAGCGACCTGAGAGCGGGGAAAATCCATCGCCCGGATCCACCACAACGTGCTGCGCACCCGCGACAGCACGGTCATGGCAATCAGCGCAGTTCCGATGGCGAGGATGGCCAGTTTCATGGCAAAGGCTGGCTGACCGCGCGGCGCTTCACGGAGCGACGGGGCGAACCGCCGTCACCTCGATCTCGACCAGCCAAGCCGGGTTGGCCAGCCCGGCCACTTCGAACACAGACCGGACCGGCAGATGCGGTTGGGTTTCGGTTCCAAAGAACTGGGTGTAGCCCGCCATGAACCCGGCAAAATCCATCGCGTCTGCCCCGTCAGGTGCCACAAGAAAGACCTGCATCCTGAACACGTCGCCCATCTGAAGGTTCAGGTTTGACAGCGTGGCCTCGATGGATTTCAGAACCGACACGGTTTGCGCCTCGGTATTGCCAAAGGCATCGGGCGCGCTGGCGTCCGCCGCCGCGTTGAGGGCGGACGGCACCGCGCCGCTGAGATAGATCACCGTCGCGTTGCCGGGGATCTCGACAGCGCGGGAAATTGGAAAGCTCGACCCCGGAATGGCGTGCCGGATGATTTCCTGACCCGAGGCAAAAGTAGCGCCGAACCCCGAAAGCAGCAGTGCTGCACCAAGGCCTGTCGCCCCCCTTTTCATGGACGCACCCCGGCAACCTCTTCCACGTTGGCTTCGCCGTATTCGGCGATGAAATCATTGCCGAAGTTTGAGCGGATATAGTTGACCACATCGGCAACCTGCTGGTCATCGAGCAGCCCGCCAAGCGGGGGCATCGCGTGTTGCCCGTTGACCACCAGATGGATCGGATAGGCCGCCCCCGCCAACAGGTCGTTGTTGGCAAGTGCGGGATACTTGCCCGCCCCGACCGCCCCTTGGCCCTGTGGCATGTGGCACCCCGCGCAGGTAGCGTTGTAGACAGCCTCGCCGCCTTGATGCGTGATCCTCGCTGCCGATCGGAAGCGTTCCCATTCTTCCACGGTCGGTTCGAACATCCGGAAGTCCGAGGTTTCAGGCGCGTCGGGCGCAGCAGGAGCATCTGTCCCTTGCGCCCATGCTGTCATGCTGGCGGCGCCGATTGCGATGCCTGCGACAAGCAGGGTGAAAATTCTGGTCATACCTGTTCTCCCGATCAGCGGTTTGTCGCGTGTTGGTGAAGTTGCTCGATGGCATCCAGCGCCGACAGGATCGCGCCCTCCTGCCATCCGGGCAGATAGGACAGGTGTTCGCCCGCCAGCACGATGCGTTCCTCGGCACCCATGGTGACCGCGCCCTCATAGTCACGGTCGCGGTCTTCCCAGATGCCATAGCAGCCCAGCACCCACGGCACCTTGTGCCAGCTTACCGCAACGCCGCTGGCGAATTCGTCGGCATATTGCGGGTGGATGCGCGCGCCGTATTCCACCGCCCATTTGACGGCCTCATCCGGCTGCATCGCGTTGAACTCATAGGCAGCCGCCCCCCAGACATAGCCGCCCAGAAGCACCGCCTTGCCGCCGCCAAGGTAGTCGTTCGACGGATAGCTGATCAGCGCGATCGGCAGGTCGGTATAGGTGATGCCGCCATAGATATCCTCGTCTTCCTCCCAAAAGCGGCGGTTCATTTCGAGACCGAACTTGACCGAACCTTCATAATACATGCTGTCGATGGCGCGGGACTTTTCGGCGGGCAGGTTGTGCTCCATCTGCCCCAGAATCGAAAAGGGGATCGTGCAGACGCACCAGTCGGCGGTCACTTCGACAGGTTCGCCACCGGTTGTTGAGGTCTCATACCGGACCGTGACGCTATCGTCGGTCTGCAGCATCGAGATCACCTTGGCGTTGTAGGTGATCAGATCGCCCACCTCGCGCGCAAAGGCCTGCGCGATCATGTCCATGCCGCCGACCGGCTGGAAAATCGCGCTTTGGTGGTGGACGCTTTCGGCGTCCGTCAGCCAGCGCCACAGGTCGGATTGCAGGATCTGTTGCATCGACAGGGGGGTGGAGGCCGTCGGCGCGCCGTCGCGCCCGCCGCCCGCCTCACGCTCAAACCCGCGATACTCGCTGGCCGTTTCGCTGGCGACATAGGCGTGACCGTCAGTCAGAATGCCGTATTCCTGCAGCGATTCCAGCAGCTTTGCCTTGTCTGCGTTGGTCACTTCGGCGTCGAGCAGGCCCTGATTGGTTGCCTTCGCCAACAATTCGGCGACATGCCCCCGGTAGTCGGTTGCGATGTGGCGAAACCGCTGGGGCTTGCCGTCAAACGCATCGCTGCGGTGCAGATAGGCGTTGTGGTTCTTCTGGATGAAGGGTTCCAGCTTCACCCCCAGCCGCTTGCAGTAATCCAGCACGGCGTGGTGGTTGTAGGGGATGCGCCACGGGCCGGGGTTCAGATAGCCACCGTTTTCGAACTTTACCGTCTGGGTGACGCCGCCGATGTCGGTGTAGGTATCGCCGCCACGCAGGGTCCAGCACCGGCCCCCCGCCTTTTCGCGATACTCGAGCACCTGCACTTCATAGCCCGCCGCGCGCAATTCCAGCGCCGCCGTCATGCCCGCCAGCCCGGCCCCAAGGACCAGAACCCGGTT
>JBKBOF010000204.1:0-4694 GCA_046294955.1 Paracoccaceae bacterium | reverse complement strand
GACCGGGTTGCACGGGTAGCGTATAGCTCAGGCCCTCTGGCCCCTTGTTCAGCGCGTAGCCGAGCGCTGGCAGAACCGCAGAGTAGAACCGCTTCGCGCTGGCGATGTCATCAGCCCCGACGGTGACGTAGGCAATCATGCTGCTTTTTCCTGTCCAGCGGTCTGATCATTCGAACAAGATCGCTGGCATGAATTGCTCATCGTACCTGTCCGATCAAAAAGGCGCTTTATTGACAGCTTTTCCACCGTCGAAAGTGGTGCCGTCATGCGCCAGCCCCGTTCGTCCGGCAAAGTTCCCTAAGCCGCATGCGCCCCTGCCGCCAGCGCCGCCACATTTGCCAGCACCTCGGCCACCGGCTTGCCCGCGCCGATATCCTTGACGATGGCCGAACCGACAACGCAACCATCCGCCACGGATGCGATGGTGCGCGCGGCTTCTGGGGTGTTGATGCCGAAGCCGACGATCACCGGCAGGTCGGTGGACTGCTTGATGCGCGCGACTTCAGGCCCCACGTCCGCCGCTTGGGCGGCGGCAGCTCCTGTGATGCCGGTGACGGAAACGTAATACACGAAGCCGGAAGTGTTTTGCAGCACCTTTGGCAGGCGCTTGGCATCGGTCGTCGGCGTGGCCAGCCGGATGAAATTCAGGCCTGCGGCCTGGGCGGGGATGCACAGCTCGCTGTCTTCCTCGGGCGGCAGGTCCACCACGATCAGCCCGTCGATGCCTGCGGCCTTGGCGTCGGCAAGAAAGCGATCCACCCCACGGGCATAAATCGGGTTATAGTATCCCATCATCACGATCGGCGTGGTGGTGTCGGTCGTGCGGAAGTCGCGGACCATGTCCAGCACCTGATCCATCTTCATATGGTGGTCCAGCGCGCGCTGACCGGCCAGTTGGATCGTAGCGCCATCGGCCATCGGGTCGGTAAAGGGCATGCCAAGCTCGATGATGTCAACCCCGGCTTCCGGCAGGCCCTTCATTACGGCCAAAGAGGTGGCGATATCGGGGTCGCCCGCCATGATGTAAGAGACGAAGGCCTTTTTCCCCTGCGTGCGCAGGCGTGCGAAGGTCGCGTCGATTCTGGTCATGTCCGGCCCCGTCCCTTTTGCGTTTGCAGCGGTGTGCACGGGTGGGCGGGGAAAATCAATGGGGCGCGCACGGGATTGATCCCGTGCAGCTTCGCGCTTAAGAGCCTGTCAACCGCCGGATGGAGAATGTCATGGGTTTCAAGATGGGTATCGTGGGTCTGCCGAATGTCGGCAAATCGACCCTGTTCAACGCGCTGACACGCACGGCGGCCGCGCAGGCGGCGAACTTTCCGTTCTGCACCATAGAGCCGAATGTCGGCGAAGTGGCTGTCCCAGATCCTCGGTTGGAAACATTGGCCGAAATTGCTGGCAGCAAACAGATCATTCCGACACGCATGACCTTTGTCGATATCGCCGGTCTTGTGCGCGGGGCATCGAAGGGCGAGGGCCTTGGCAACCAGTTTCTGGCCAATATCCGAGAATGTGACGCGATTGCCCACGTTCTTCGTTGCTTTGAAGATGGCGACATCACCCATGTTGAAGGGCGGATCGACCCGTTGGCCGACGCCGAAACGATTGAAACCGAACTGATGCTGGCGGATCTGGAAAGCATCGAGCGGCGCCGCGCCAATCTGGCTCGCAAGCTGAAGGGGGCTGACAAGGAAGCCGCCGATCAGGACCGGTTGCTGGCCATGGCGCAAAAAGTGCTGGAAGACGGCAAGCCTGCCCGCACCGTTCAGGTCGCGGACGATGATCAGCGGGCTTGGCGGCTGTTGCAGCTTCTGACCGCCAAGCCGGTGCTCTATGTGTGCAACGTCGAGGAAGCCTCGGCCGCCAGCGGCAACAGCCAGTCTGCCCGTGTGGCCGAGATGGCCCTTGCGCAAGGGGCGGGAACGGTGGTGATCTCGGCCCGGATCGAGGAAGAGATCAGCCAGTTGCCCGACGACGAAGCCACCATGTTTCTTGAAGAAATGGGGCTGCATGAAGCCGGTCTTGATCGTCTGATCCGGGCTGGATACGAACTTCTAGACCTTCAGACCTATTTCACAGTGGGCCCAAAGGAGGCCCGCGCCTGGACGATCCTGAAAGGCACGCTTGCCCCGCAGGCGGCCGGCGTTATTCACGGTGACTTCGAAAAAGGCTTTATCCGCGCCGAAACCATCGCCTTTGCCGACTATGTCGCCGGAAAGGGCGAGGCCGGTGCGAAAGAAGCGGGCAAATTCCGGGTGGAAGGCAAAACCTACGAGGTCAAGGACGGGGACGTGCTGCATTTCCTTTTCAGCGGCTGACAGGATCCGTTTTTCGGCAAACGTGTCTTGCAGCATGAGCGACAGCCCTTAGCGCCGCGTTCGCGCCATCAAGGGGGACAGGACCAGCACCGCCAGCAGCAAGCCGGCGGCAAAGACAAAGGCCATCCGCAGACCGAAATTGCCCGCCACAAAGCCAAGCATGGGCGGGCCGAAGAAATAGCCGAAATAGCCCAACAAGGTGGCCCGCGCGACGGCCCGCGCGCGCGCCTCGGGTCGGGCCAGTCGTCCCACCAGCGAAAAGGCGGTTGGCGCGATCACCGACGCGCCCAGCCCCATCACGATGAACCCGGCATAGGCCATCATGGGCGTCTGCGCCCCCGCCGCGCACAAGGCCCCGATGGCCGCAACCACCGCGCCGCCCGTCAGCAGCCGGTAGGGGTTGAGGCGCGACACCAACCCTTGCCCCGCCAGCCGGGCAAAACCCATGGTCAAAGCCAGTGCCGCAGGCCCCATGGCGCCCTGCTCGGGGCTGCCGCCCAGCGTCTTTTCGATGTGCAAGGCCGACCATGCCTCGGCGGCGTTTTCCGTCATGAAGGCGATCAGCACCACTCCGCCGCCAAGGACCGGCAGCAGCCCCAGCCCGGCCACACCCGGCCCCTTCGGTTTGCGCAGCCCGTTGATCTGGCCGTCGCGTTCCCATGTCAGCAGTGCAAAGGATGCCGCGATCAGCGCCATCACGCCCAGCACCCAGCCAGGCGTCCAGTCGGCACCACGCATCGCACCGGTGGCAACCGCTCCTCCCGCATAGCCGAAGCTGTAAGCCGCGTGACACAGGTTCATCAGATGGATATTCCGAGTGTTTTCAATTTGCGCCACACGGGCATTCATCAACACATCGGTCAATCCGGTGGCGGCACCACAGACCATCATGGCCAACGGGAACAGCAGCAGGCTGGCGGTTTGCCCCGGTAGCGCAAAACCAAGGCCCATGGCAACAGCGGCCAAGGGCAGGGCAAGCCGCCCCATCGCTGCCCCGAAGGCAGGTGCCAGCAACATCGCCAGCACTGCCGCCAATGGCGTAAACAGCAAAAGAACGCCCAACCGTGCCTCATCGACGCCGAGCATCGTTTTCAGATCTGGCAATGCCGCAGCAAAAGTGCCCCACACCACGCCCATTGCAGCAAATGCCGCCAGCGGCGCGCGCGCAACTGTCAAGGTCGTGATCATGATGGGGACTCCGCTCTTGTCCGCACCCTAGGCACGGCGCAACTGTCGGGCAAGCCCGCCTGCGACCTAACGGACGGAAAGAACGGCGTTGTCCGGTTGTTTTTGCCGGTCGCTTTGGTGCAATCTTGCTTTGGCCCTTTCCCTTGTGGTGATTCCCCGCTATAGGCCCCCGGTCGCACCGCGCACCCTTGGAGGGCGGTGGACTTATTTATATGGAGAACTGCAATGGCTGGTGAGATCCCTGATCTGATCGCCGAAGCACGGATGGGGACAGGCAAGGGGGCCGCCCGTCAAGCTCGTCGTGAGCAATTCGTGCCCGGTATCGTTTACGGCGGCGGTGTTGATCCGCAACCGATCAACATAAAATACAACTATCTGCTGACCAAACTGCGCAAAGGACGTTTCCTTTCGACGCTGTTCAATCTGAAGGTTGAAGGTCAGGAAGATGTTCGCGTGATCTGCCGCGGCGTGCAGCGTGATGTGGTCAAGGATCTTCCGACCCACGTCGATCTGATGCGCCTGCGTCGCACCTCGCGCATCAACCTGTTCATTCATGTGAACTTTGAAAACCACGACAAGGCCCCCGGCCTTAAGCGTGGCGGCACGCTGACCGTTGTGCGCCCGGAAGTCGAACTGGAAGTGACCGCCGGAGACATTCCGGATCACATCACGGTTGACCTGACAGGCCGCGCCATCGGCGACGTGATCCACATCGACGACATCTCTTTGCCCGAAGGTGTCAAACCGACGATCAAGCGCAACTTCGTCATCGCGAACATTGCGGCCCCATCGGGCCTGCGTTCGGAAGACAACGACGAAGACGCAGAATAATTGCATCCCCAAGGGTGCAATATGGGCGCGGCGGGGCAACCTGCCGCGCCTTTTTGTTGTCAGTGTGCGTTCTGAGGCAAACCGTCGGCGATATCGTAGTAGTCGTCCTTTTCTGCTACAAAGATGTGCAGGTTCATCTGCGTGCCCGTTGGCCCGTCACACGCCCCCATCGCCACCGTGATCCAGTCGTGATGCGGAGGATCCCAGAACAGCGAACACCCGCACCGCGCGCAAAATCCGCGCCGGACTTTGGGCGATGACTGATACCATGTCACATGTGCGTTCCCAGTGACCTCGAGGTTCACCTTCTTGACCTCGGTTGAGGCAAAGACATGCCCCGATTGTTTGCGGCAGATC
>JBKBOF010000203.1:0-4751 GCA_046294955.1 Paracoccaceae bacterium | reverse complement strand
GCCCCACGGTTTCCAGAACGGGCCGCATCAGCGCATCTCCATCGCTTGGCGCAGCCCGTCGCTCAGGAGGTTGAACGACAGCGACACGGCAAAGATGAACACGCCGGGCAAGGCAGCGATCAGCGGCTGCGAATAGATCGCCCCGCGCAGGGTGTTCAGCATCAGGCCCCATTCCGGCGTCGGCGGCTTGGCCCCCAGCCCGATGAACGACAGCCCCGCCGCCATGATGATGGCAACTGACAACTGGCTGGCGGCATAGACCAGCACCGGGCCCAGCACATTACCCATCACATGCACCCGCAGGATGGTGATGGCCCCGGCACCCGAGGCCCGCGCCGCCTCGACATAATCCAGGCTGCGCACCTGCGCGGTCGCGGCCTCGGTCACGCGCACCAGCGGCGGGATCAGCACGATGGTCAGCGCCACCAGCGCGTTGACGATGCCCGCCCCCATCGCGCCCGCAATCGCCACCGCCAGCAGGATCGACGGAAAGGCGAACACCACATCGACGCTGCGCATGATGACCGCGTTGACGCGCCCGCCAAGAAACCCCGCCACCATGCCCAGACTGCCGCCGATCAGCAGCGCCAGCGCCACCGGCACCGACCCCATCACCAGCGAGGTGCGCCCGCCATAAAGCAGCCGCGTAAGCATGTCGCGCCCCAGCTCATCCGTGCCAAGGATATGCCCCGGCGTGGCCACCGGGCGCAGGCGGCGCGTCACCGACCCGATGGCGGGGTCATAGCTGGTCAGCCAGGGCGCGAACGCGCAGGCCCCGACGATCAGCGCCAGCACCACCATGCAGGCCACCGACACCGGATCGCGCCGCAGTCGCGCCCACACGCCGGACCAGTAGCCGGTGGACCGCTCGATGGTGAGTTGTGGCGAAGGGATGGCGGTCATGCGCGGTTAATCCTTGGGTCGAACAGGGGTTGCAGGATGTCCACCAGCAGGTTCAGCCCGACAAAGATCAGCGCCAGAACCAGAATCGTGCCTTGCAGCAGCGGCAGATCACGTTGCAGGATCGCCTGATTGAGCAGCGATCCCGTGCCGGGCCAGGCGAACACCGTTTCCACCAGAATGGACCCGGCCATCAGATACCCAACCTGCACCCCCAGCACCGCCAGCGCGGTGGGCGCCACGTTGCGCACCACATGCGCGAACACCGCCACCGGCCCCAGACCGCGCGCCACCAGTGCTGACACGAACTCGCGCCCCAGCGTTTCGGCCACAAGGGCCCGCACCGACCGGGTGATGATGCCCGTGGGCATCGCCGCCAGCGCAATGGCGGGCAGGATCATATGGCGCAGGCGGTCGGTCAGGCTGGGGTCGCCGCTGGCCGCGCCCATCGCGGGCAGCCAGTTCAACTCGGCTGAAAAGATCACCACCAGCACGATGCCCAGCCAGTAATGCGGCACCGACACGCCGGAAATCGCGATGGCCGAGGCCAGCTTGTCCACCCAGCCGCCCGCCGAATAACCAGCCAGCAACCCCAGCCCCATGCCAAGCACCACCGCCGCCCCCGCCGCCAGCAGCGCCAGCGACAGCGAATAGCCCAAGGCATTGCCGATCTCGGACGACACCGCGCGCCCGGTGGCAATCGACGTGCCCAGATCACCCTGCACCACATTGCCCAGCCACAGCGCGTATTGCACCACCAGCGGCCGGTCCAACCCATAGCGCGCCTTGGTGGCGTCGATCTGCTCTTGCGTGGCATCCGAGGGCAGGACCACCGACAAGGGATCACCAGGGGCGATCTGGACCAGCAAGAAGCAGATCAGGCTGACGGCAAAGGCCACCGGAACCGCCGCCGCGATGCGTTTGAGGATATAAGGCAGCATCGCGGTGGCCCCCGTTACTCGATGCTGACCGAGGTGAGGTCCACGAACCAGTTTTGCGGCGGCACGAAACCCTTGACCTTGGGCGACAGCGCGCGGGGGGCCACGTCATGTGCGACGAACAGAAAGAGCGCGTTGTTGACGTAGTGCTGGTGCAGGTCCTGAATGGCTGCCAATTGGTCTGCCGGGTCGAATGACGCGCGGATGCGGTCGATGATCGCGTCCGCCTCGGGCGATTTGTAATGGCCCCAGTTGGTGCCCTTTGGCGCGATCAACCGGCTGTCCACATGGCGGATCAGCGAAGTGAAGGGGTCCTGGCTGAAGTAGGACGAATTGGTGGATACTGCGCCTTCGGTCGTCGGGTCCGCCGCCCCCGCGCGCCAGTTGGCCAGAAGGGCGTTCCAGTCGCGCACGTCAAATTCGACCTTGATGCCGACATCGGCAAGGTTCTGCTGGATCAGTTCGTTCATCAGCAGGGGCTGCATCTGGCCTGATCCAGAGGTAGATATGATCGCCTTGACCGACAACGGGTTGGCGGGCGAATAGCCCGCCTCGGCCAGCAGCGCGCGGGCGGCGTCGGGGTCGTAAGTCACCTTGAAGTCGGGGGTGCCGAACCAGCTGGAGGTGGGGGGCACCATGCCCTGCGCCTCGACCATCATGCCGCCCAGAAGCTCCTTCATGCCCGCGCGGTCGATCGCGAGGTTTGCGGCCTTGCGCACCCGGATGTCGGCCCAGGGGCTGCCCTCCAGCATGGAGAAATGCCACGGCCAGACATGGGGATAAACGTTGGAGACGATGTTGATCCCCGCGCCCTTGAGGCTGTCCATCGCATCGGGCGGCGGTGCTTCGGCCCAGTCCACCTGCCCGGCCCGCAGCGCAGCGACGCGGGCCGAGGGGTCGGGCACCGGGATCAGCTCCACCGCATCCAGCTTTGGCATCCGGTCGGGGTTCCAGTAGGCATCGTTGCGCACCAGGATGGCGCGTTCGCGGGGGGTGTAGGTTTGCACCTTGAACGGCCCGGTGCCTGATGGGGCTGCCAGGAAGGCATCCCAGCTGCCCGCCGCC
Organism: Paracoccaceae bacterium; assembly: GCA_046294955.1. Classification (GTDB taxonomy): domain Bacteria; phylum Pseudomonadota; class Alphaproteobacteria; order Rhodobacterales; family Rhodobacteraceae; genus Pseudotabrizicola. The sequence goes on along the minus strand of JBKBOF010000203.1, from coordinate 1,848 downwards.
GCATAGGCCGCAGGCGAGGACATCACGATCCACGCCACGTTGAACGGCAACAGCGCATCGGGCATCGACGTGGTGATTTCCACCGTCAGCGGGCCTGTCGCCTTGAAATCCACCACGGTCGGCACCCGGCCCTTGCCCTGTGCAGCCTGTTTTTCGTCAAACTGGGGGGCGTCGGGGCGCAGGATCTTTTCAAAGTTCCAGACCACCGCTGCGGCGTCGAAGTCTGACCCGTCATGGAATTTCACGCCCTCGCGCAGTTGAAAGGTCCACTTGGTCGGATCGTCCGGGTTTACTGCCCATGCGGTCGCAAGGCCCGGGATCAGCGTCACCGGCTTGTCGGACGATGACAGGTCATAGGCGATCAGCGCCTCGAACACCTGATACCCCATGAACCGCATGCCTTCGGCACCCTGATCGGTCTGGCCGTTGGGCAAGGGCACATCGCCCGCCGTCATCGCAATACGCAGAGTGCCTTGCGCCTGCGCCGCAGGGGTGGCCAACGCAAAGGCCAGCGCGGTGGCGCAAATTGCGGCGGCACTTGCAAACCGGGGTGCAGAACGACGGAGAACGGGGTGATCGAAATCAATCAGCCTGGTGATACGCATGGCGGGTTCCTGTGAAAGAGAATCAATTTGTCCCTTCGCATGAAAACATAATTTCATGCCCCACTATCAAGAAATACCACAGCCAACTGTCAGAGCCGAACAGGAATGCCTGCCAAAGAAGCAAAAACCTGACCAACCGCCGCGAAAGGGGTCAAAGTTCGTCCAGCCGGTCGTGCCATGCTTCGATCGCGGACAACCGCTTGCGCCCCTGCGGCCCGGACAGTTCGACCAGCCGGGTCGCCAGCACCTGTGTCAGCAGCATCACCGACACATGGCTGAACAAAGGTCCGGGTGCGAGGGTTGCGCATTGCAGGTGCCACGCCACGTCCGACCTGCGCGCCATCGCGTCATCCGAGATCAGCGCAACCTTTGCCCCGGTCTGGATCAGCCCCGACAGTATCGCCTCCATCCCCCGGATACGACGGGCCAACGCAAAGACGACCACGCAATCGTCCGGGCGGATCGTGGCCAGATGTTCCCCCATCGTCTGCCCGGCCTGCGGGATCACCGACAGGCCGGGTAGCACCTGCAACGATTGCCAATGAAAATAGGTTGCAAAGGACTGGCTCGTCCGGAAACCCAGAACCCAGGAACGTGGGGCATCGAGCAAAGCGCGCGCAATTGCATCGACTTCGGATGCGGGAAGAGTGCGCATGGTGGCGTCGAGGTTGGCCTTGGCCTGATCAAGATGCGCGCGCAGCTGGTTATCGGGCTCGGCCGTTCGTGCCGTCACCATCAGAAGGGCCGCCCCCTCCTTCCGGTCGGCGCGCACATGACGGCGCGCTTCTTCATAGTTGACATAGCCCAGCCGCTTGACAAACCGTGATACGGTCGGTGCCGAGACGGCGGCAAGTGCTGCCAATTCCTGTGCGGTGTAGGCGGCCAGTTCACCAGGAAAGTTCAGCAAGAACACCGCAAGGCGTCGTTCAGTCGGGTGCAGGACATCAAGAGTGTCGCGCACCCGATTCAAAAACGACTTCTCCCGCATCCACAGCTCCAAGCGCGACCGTATGAAATTTGCCTCGCCTAACCATGCGAACAGGACGGAATGACCGCAAGGCATCTTGCAACAATTGCTACACAAACCCATGCTGATTTCGGATTCTGCCGATGTGGCCGGATGTACGCCTCATGTGGCGGAGCGTCGCTCTGGCCTTCGGGCCTATGCATATCGATATCTTCAACGCAGGCTGCGTGACGCAGGGCGGCAAAGCGCAACCGGGTTGCCAGTCTCTTGGCGTCA
>JBKBOF010000202.1:0-4779 GCA_046294955.1 Paracoccaceae bacterium | reverse complement strand
CAAAGTTACCGCGATCTTGCAGTGCTGCGTCGTGTGATTGTCGCGGGCGCTGATCTTGCGATCTCGGACCGGCGCACGATGCTCGATCCGATTGCAGCGCCCGGTCGCCCGTTCCGCCCGCTGGCTTTGGAGCAACTGGCCTACCTGCTGATTGAGGACGGCAATACAGACGAGGCGATTGCAGCACTCCGAGCGTTGACGCAGGACCAGCAGGCCCCTGCGGGCTTGCGCGGGCGGGCAGGACAGATGATTGTGGCACTCGGGGGCGACGCCGGTTGAAACGGCGCGACTGGCAAGGGTCCGAGGGAGTGGAGCGGGTGGTGAAACAAAAGCGCATCTTGGGACTGACGGCCCTGTCCGCCGCCTTTTTGCTGTCGGCATGTGAACGCGAATTGATCCTGCCGGGGGAACGCTTTCCGGTGCGGGCCGATCTTGAAGCCTCGTTGCGGACCGAAGGCCAACCGGCGCCGGTGGCCCCTCCCGAGCGCGCGGCCAACCAATCGGTGCCGATTTCCTTGCCGGCGCCGTCGTCCAGTGGCGAATGGACGCATCGCGGCGGGTCTGCCCGGCACGCCTCGCCGCATGGTCAGCTTTCCGCTGCGCCACAACGGGTGTGGAGCGCCGACATCGGTGCGGGGTCCAGCCGCAAGAACCGGATCTCAGCCGCCCCGGTCGTTGCGGATGGCCGGATCGTAACGATGGACAGCCGTGCGCTTGTGGTGGCGACCGCGACCAACGGCAGCACGCAATGGCGCACCGACCTGACCCCGCAGTTTGATCGCGGCGGCGAGGTATCGGGCGGCGGTGTCGCAATCGGTGGTGGCATGGTGTTTGTCGCAACCGGATATGGCGAGCTGGTGGCACTGTCAGCCGGCAACGGCGCGATTGTCTGGCGTCAACGCTTGGGTAGCCCGGTCGCCGGCGCTCCGGCCTATGATGGTGGCACGGTCTACGTGGCCACCCGCGACGGCGCAGGTTGGGCAGTGGATGCCAAGAACGGCAAAGCGTTGTGGACTGTGCCGGGCACCGCGAACACGCTGTCGGTGAGCGGGTCTTCGGCCCCTGCCATCACCGATCGCAATGTGATTTTCCCCTTTGCCAGCGGAGAACTTGTGTCGGCCTTGCGTCTGAACGGCACGCGGGTCTGGGGGGCGCCTGTCACCGGGCAGCGTCCGGGCCGCGGATATCAGGGATTGACCGATGTCACTGGCGATCCGGTGATTGTGGGCAGTACGATCTATGCCGGAACTGCGGCCGGGCGGACTGCCGCCATCAACGTCGGATCGGGAGAGCGGATCTGGACAGCGGTTGAAGGCGCGTTGAACCCACCTTTGGTGGTCGGCGGATCGGTCTTTGTCGTCAACGACGAGGCACGTCTGGTGCGCATGGATGCGGCGACGGGCGATGTGATCTGGTGGGCAGACATGCCTTACTTCGTCAATGACAAGCCGAAGCGGCAGAAAGCGATCACCGCGCATTTCGGCCCGGTTCTGGCGGGCGGGCGTGTGGTGGTTGTGTCGGGGGACGGCCTGTTGCGCATGTTTGATGCGACCAACGGGACCATGGTTGCCACAGCGCAGATCCCCGGTGGGGCCGCGTCGGCACCCGCCCTTGCGAACGGCGCTTTGTATGTTGTCGGCGGCAACGGTCAACTTCACGCTTTCCGTTAAGGCCAAAGCCCTGTAAGGGGAACGGCTTGAATGACACCGGATCCGTATAAGACATGAGCTTTACCCTCGCCATCGTGGGCCGCCCCAATGTGGGCAAATCCACGCTTTTCAACCGCCTTGTGGGGCGCAAATTGGCGCTGGTCGATGATCAGCCCGGTGTAACCCGTGATTTGCGCGAGGGCGACGCCAAGCTCTTTGATCTGCGCTTCACCGTGATCGACACGGCGGGGCTGGAGGAAGTCACCGACGACAGTCTCCAAGGCCGGATGCGGCGGCTCACCGAACGCGCGGTCGATATGGCCGATATCTGTCTGTTTTTGATTGACGGCCGCGTCGGGGTCAATCCGTCGGATGAAGTTTTTGCCGAGATCTTGCGCAAAAAGGCGGCTCGGGTGATCCTTGGCGTAAACAAGGCCGAAGGCCGCGCAGGCGAGGATGGCGCGCTGGAGGCATGGTCGCTGGGTCTGGGCGAGCCGTTGCGGATCTCGGCGGAACACGGCGAGGGGATGGACGATTTGTATCGCCTTCTCAAGCCTTTGGAGGGTGAATTCGCTGAACGTGAGGCCGAGAACACACCGCTGACCGATGTGGACATCCCCGAAGAGGATGCCGACATCGAAGCGGATGAAAACGCGCACCGGCCCACGGTCAAAAAACCATTGCAGATTGCCGTCATCGGGCGACCCAATGCCGGTAAATCCACATTGATCAACAAGATCATCGGCGAAGACCGCCTGCTGACCGGACCAGAGCCGGGGATTACCCGTGATGCGATTTCGGTGAAGTCCGAATGGATGGGCACCCCGATCCGCATCTTCGATACGGCAGGCATGAGGAAGCGCGCGAAAGTCGTTGAAAAGCTTGAGAAACTCTCGGTTGCCGATGGTTTGCGCGCCGTGCGCTTTGCCGAAGTTGTCGTGGTGCTGTTGGACGTTGAAATTCCGTTTGAATCCCAAGACTTGCGGATCGCCGATTATGCGGAATCCGAAGGTCGGGCCGTGGTGATCGCGGTCAACAAATGGGATCTTGAGGATGAAAAGCAGGACAAGCTGGCCGAGTTGAAAGAGATGTTCGACCGCCTGCTGCCGCAATTGCGTGGCGCGCCTTTGGTCACGGTCTCGGCCAAGACCGGGCGTGGCCTTGACCGGTTGCACGACGCCATTCGCCGGGCGCATGATGTGTGGAACAAACGCATTACAACCAACCGGTTGAATTCGTGGCTCGGGGCAATGACCGAGGCGCATCCGCCACCGGCACCGGGCGGCCACCGGATCAAGCTGCGCTATATCACGCAGGTGAAGACCCGGCCGCCGGGGTTTGTCATCAAATGCTCGCGTCCTGATGAGCTGGCTGAAAGCTATAAACGCTATCTGGTCAACGGCCTGCGCGAACATTTTGAGATGCCAGGCACCCCGATCCGGCTTTTTTTCCGCTCTCAGGCCAATGACAACCCGTTCAAGGACCGCAAATTCCACACACCCAGCCGTCTGCGCAAGCATATGGACAAGAAATAGCCGGAGCCGGTCACGGGCTTTTCATCATCCGTGTCCCATGCTAGGGACGCGCCGCAATTCACGGGTGCAAGGCACGGGCCTTTACCCACTACAGGAGACGCCGAAATGGCCATCGAACGCACGCTTTCCATCATCAAACCCGACGCGACCAGGCGCAATCTGACCGGCAAGATCGTTGCCAAGTTCGAAGAAGCCGGTCTGCGCGTTGTGGCTTCGAAACGCATCCATCTGTCGGCGGCGCAAGCCGGTGAGTTTTATGCCGAGCACAAAGAGCGCGGTTTTTACGCTGAACTGTGTGACTTCATGGCGTCTGAACCGGTTGTTGTGCAGGTTCTGGAAGGTGAAGGTGCCATTGCAAAGAACCGCGAAGTGATGGGTGCGACCGATCCGGCCCAAGCCGATGACGGCACGATCCGCAAGGATTTTGCTTTGTCCAAGGGCGAAAATTCGGTGCACGGATCCGACAGCGCCGACTCGGCTGCCCGTGAGATTTCGTTTTTCTTTGCTGGTCTTGAATTGGTCGGCTAACGCCGTTCCACCACGCCGAAAAACTGAAGGGCCGCTTCCAGATCGGAACGGCCCTTTTCCGTTGTGCCGACAATGCTGGCTTTGACCGCATCAAACCGTTTGCGCAACGCGGCTTTCTCGGCCCCTTTGCAGTCGTTCCATTTCCGGCCCTGCAGGGCCATCACCAGCACGTAGTATCCGATGAAATGCGGTTGGCTGCCTGCCAACAGCAAACGACGATACGCCTCATCCGCCCCCAGGGCGCGCAACTCTTTGGCGCTGTGGATGCCAGCCTTGGCAAAAGCCGCCTCGGTCGCAGGGCCGAGATTCGGGATGGAGGACACCGGATCTGACATGACATCCCTTTCAGCAAAACGGGGCCAGCGTGACCGCTGACCCCGTCTGGTTCAAGCCCGATTGTGCGTTGATCTTCAGATCGAAGCCCAATCCTTGAACACCGGCGTGCCGCCTTGCTGCTGCTGGGTCGGTTTGCCGCCCTGTTGCTGCTGTTGTTGGCCGCCTTGTTGGGACTTGGAATTCTGCTGCGGGGTCATTGTCTGCTCCATGTGACCATTTACTCACCAGTGACTTCAACATTGGCACGACCATTGGCCATGACAAGGCGCAACCATGACAAGTCCGCGACGCATTATGCTGGCTGTGGGTCCGCCGCAACAGCGTCAGCGATCACAAATCACCCCTCTGCCTAGTATACAGCAATTTTCCGCTGGTTCTCACGATGTAATGACTTTTGCGGGGAAACCGTCTGTTTCCAAAGTGGCAGATTTTACCGACGCGACGGTGCAACGATCAGGGTCGGGGCGTGGATCGACGTAGCCATTTGGCGACGGCCCTTGCCGGTGCGCAGGATTTCTGTAGCAATCGGGGCGGGGTGGGGTTTGTTCGCCGCCCGCGCACCAAATCTGTGTTCAAGGATGTCACATGACCATCGCCGAGCCGATTTCCGTTTTTGACGGTCACAACGATCTGTTGCTGCGCCTGCTGAATGCCCCCGCGCGCAGGGACGATATCTGGCTTTTGGGGGAAGGCAAAGGCCATTTGGATCTGCCGCGCATGCAAGGGTCTGG
>JBKBOF010000201.1:0-4858 GCA_046294955.1 Paracoccaceae bacterium | reverse complement strand
CAGCCCAATGCCGCGCGACCTTTTGGACACGATCCTGACGCGAGACGAGCAAATCCGGATGACAGGCGCGCAGGCAAAGGCGGTCTTTTGCGCGAAGGAAGCGGCCTATAAAGCGCAATATCCCGTCAGCGGCACGCTGTACGGTTTCGATGGCATGGTGATTGACCTGACCGATGACCGTTTCACGGCGACCTTCACCGCATCCATTCCCCGCTTTGCAACCGGTCACCGTATCTTTGGCCGGATGGTGTGGTTTGCGGGCCATGTGCTGACCTTGGCAACCGTCTGATGCTGCGCCGCAGCGACGAATTGTCGCGACAACCATCGAAAAGCCGCTAGAAGTCATAGATCTGCACGCCTTGGGAGGGGTGTAACGCGTTAGGGAGATATCCATGAACAAAATTGTCGCTTTTCTATGCGTTGTAAGTTGGTCTGGCTTCTGGGCCTTTGGCTATCTGGCGCTATCCGCCGATATACAGGATCAATCCCAGATCCTTGTGGCGGGTCTGCTGGCTGCCCTTGGGTTTCTGACCGGTGTTTTTGCCTATATCAGACTGTCGCGGGACCGGCCGGTGAATTACACCCGCGCCCGACACGGCTAAGCGCGGCTTTCCTCTTGTTCAACGGCGTGGCCCGGCCTACGTCATGCGCATGAGATACCTTATCCCCTTCCTGCCAAAACCACCCTTCGTTCCGGTCATCCGCCTTCAGGGGGCTATCGGCACGGGCGGACGAAGCCTGTCGGACCAGGGGCTTGCCCCGGTCATCGAACGGGCATTTACGCGCGGTAAACCGGCGGCGGTCGCTTTCGTGATCAATTCGCCCGGAGGGTCGCCGGTGCAGTCGTCATTGATCGCCAGCCGGATTCGCCGACTTGCCGATGAAAAAAAGCTTCCGGTTCACTGTTTTGTCGAAGATATCGCTGCATCCGGTGGATATTGGTTGGCAACGGCGGCAGATCACATTTGGGTGGACGACTCGTCCCTGGTGGGGTCAATCGGCGTGATTTATGCCAGCTTCGGGTTTCACGACCTGATGCAAAAGAATGGTGTTGAACGCAGGGTGCATACCGCCGGAAAATCAAAGTCATTTGCCGACCCGTTCAAGCCCGAGCGCCCGGAAGACGTCGAACGGATCCACGCCATGCTGGCCCCTCTGCACCAGAACTTCATCGCTCAGGTCAAGGCGCGGCGCGGGGCTCGGTTGCGGCCCGAGGCTGACCTGTTCAATGCCGACATCTGGGTGGGCCGTGCCAGCGTGGACCTTGGATTGGCCGATGGTGTCGGCCATGTGGTGCCGAAGATGCGGGAACTTTATGGCGAGAAGGTCCGCTTGGTGCCTCTTGGTCAACGGCGCGGTCTGTTGCAACGCTTTGGTCTGAGCATGGCAGACACGATGATGGCTTCAGTCGAAGAGCGCGCACTTTGGGCGCGTTACGGCCTTTAGATGTTGTTCAAGATCATCCTGATCTTCCTGCTGGCGATGGTTCTGGTCGGCATGATCGGCAAGCTGGTGTTTCCAAGCGCGATTGACCGGATGAAGAACAAGGCTTTGCGAAAAACCCCTGTCTGCAAATCCTGTGGGCGCTATGTCATCGGCAAAACCTGTGATTGCGGGAAAAAGGGGTAAACCATGGCTGCATTGGTGACCGGGGCAGGCAAACGCCTTGGCCGCGCGATGGCCTTGTATCTTGCCGGGCGCGGGCACGATGTGGTCGTTCACTACGCATCATCGCGCGCCGAGGCCGAGGCTGTCGTGGTCGAAATCAAAGCCAAGGGCCGACGCGCCGTGGCGATCCAAGCCGATCTGCTGGACGAAGCGCAGGTAGAGACGCTGGTCCCCCGAGGAACAGAGGCGTTGGGGCCGTTGACAGTTCTGGTCAACAACGCGTCCATCTTTGAACATGACACGGTCCAGACCGGCACACGTCGCAGTTGGGACCGGGCGATGGAATCGAACCTTCGCGCACCCTTTGTCCTGACCCAGGGGTTTGCGTCTCAATGCCCGCCTGCGGTGTCGGACGAAAATGGCGAGCCATTGGCCCAGGGTCTGGTGGTCAACATGATCGACCAACGCGTGCACAAGCTTACGCCCGAGTTTTCAAGCTACACCATTGCAAAGATGGGTCTCTGGGCGCTGACACGCACCGCTGCGCAGGGTTTGGCCCCGCATGTGCGGGTGAATGCCATCGGTCCGGGGCCCACTTTGCAGGGGGCTCGACAGTCGGAAGCCCACTTTGCCAGCCAACGCGGGGCAACCGTTCTTGGCAGGGGCGCGCATCCGTCAGACATCGTCGCGGCGCTTGGATTCTTCCTCGATTCCCCCTCTGTCACAGGGCAAATGATCGCGGTCGATGGGGGGCAGCACCTGGCATGGAAAACCCCCGATGTGCTGGGAGTCGAGTGACCACTGGCGTATCGCAGCCAGAAGTTGTCCACTTTTCGCCGAACGTTCACACATACGTTACACAAGCCCCTGATTTTCAAAGAGTTTATCGTGAGTGTAAAAATTTTCTTCATAAATTCAGTATGTTATAGTTTTGATTAAAAAATAGGCAGCTTAGGGAAATGGGCCAAAAACAAGGGAAATTCGCCAATCGTGAAACTTTCTCCGCAGGTTTATCCACAGAAACGGTGGACTTCTTCCCTCTTGCTCGCGCGGCGATATCATTGCAGCGATAGGGCAGAATCGAAGGCTCTGATGGGGTCGTTTCCAGGAGGCACTGTGTGACCGAAGACAATCCGCAAACAGAGTTGACGCCGACCGGTCAGATGGTGATTCACGGCTATCTCAAGACGCTGGATTCGTCGCCGGGCGTATATCGTATGCTGAATATCAAGGGCGAGGTCCTGTATGTCGGCAAGGCGCGAAATCTGAAGGCGCGGGTATCAAGCTATGCGCGCGGTCACGGCCATTCGGCGCGGATTTCGCGAATGGTGTTCGAGACGGCGAGCATGATGTTTCTGACCACCCGCACCGAGGTCGAGGCGCTGCTGCTTGAGCAGAACCTGATCAAACAGTTGAAGCCTCGCTACAACGTGTTGATGCGGGACGACAAGAGTTTCCCCAATATCCTGATCTCCAAGACCCATGCGTTTCCGCAGTTGAAAAAGCATCGTGGCAAGAAAACCGAAAAGGGCGCCTATTTTGGTCCCTTTGCCAGTGCCGGAGCCGTCAACCGAACGCTCAATCAGTTGCAGAAGGTGTTTTTGCTGCGCAACTGTTCGGACGCGATGTTCGAAAGCCGGACGCGTCCTTGTCTGCAATATCAGATCAAACGCTGTGCCGCCCCTTGTGTCGGCAAGGTCGGTACCGAGGGATATGCACAGCTTGTGGCGGATGCAGAGCGGTTCTTGCAGGGAAAGACCACGACAGTTCAGGCCAATCTTGCCAGCGAAATGGCAAAAGCGTCCAACGAAATGGAGTTTGAGCGCGCGGCTGCCCTACGAGACCGGATCCGCGCGCTGACACAGGTGCAGCAATCGCAAGGCATCAACCCGCGTGGCGTGACCGAGGCCGACGTTGTGGCGCTGTATCTGGAAGGCGGGCAGGCTTGCGTGCAAGTGTTCTTCATCCGGGCCAACCAATCTTGGGGCAATCGGGATTTTTATCCGCGGACTGGCGCCGGTGCAGACGAGGCCGAAATACTGACTGCGTTTCTGACCCAGTTCTATGACGATAAGGATCCCCCCCGTCTTATCCTTCTGTCCCACGCGGTCGAGGATGAAGATCTGGTGGTGCAGGCCCTGACCGAACGGGCGGGGCGCAAAGTTGAATTGTCCGTCCCACAGCGCGGCGAAAAGGCCGAGCTTGTCGAGAACGCAGCCCGAAACGCGCGCGAAAGTCTGGCCCGGAAAATGGCGGAAAGCAGTACGCAAAACAAACTTCTGGCGGGTTTGGCGGACGCGTTCGATCTGGACGGTCCGCCGGCACGGATCGAGGTTTACGACAACGCACATATTCAGGGCAGCAACGCCGTGGGCGGAATGATCGTGGCGGGGGCAGAAGGCTTTTTGAAATCACAGTATCGCAAGTTCAACATCAAATCGGACGCCGGCGCCAATTCGGACGATTTCGGTATGATGAAAGAGGTTTTGACCCGGCGGTTCGAGCGGCTGCTGAAGGAAGACCCGGAGCGGAAATCCGATGTCTGGCCAGATTTGCTGTTGATCGATGGTGGTGCCGGCCAAGTTTCTGCGGTTGCAGGGATCATGGCAGAGTTTGGGATAGACGACGTGCCCATCGTTGGGGTGGCCAAGGGAAGCGACCGCGATCACGGCAAAGAAGAATTCCACCGGCCCGGCGAACGGCCCTTTGCCTTGCAGCGCAACGACCCGGTGCTTTACTTCGTGCAGCGCCTGCGGGACGAGGCGCACCGCTGGGCGAATGGGGCACATGTGGCCAAGCGGGCAAAGGCCGTCGGGGTGACGCCGTTGGACGATATTCCCGGCGTGGGTGCCACGCGTAAACGGGCTCTGCTGGCGCACTTTGGCAGCGCGAAGGCAGTGTCTCGGGCGGGCATGTCTGACCTCACCGCCGTGGACGGGATTTCAGAGGCAATGGCGCAGACGATTTACGACTATTTCAACGTCAGGGGCTGACTCGGGTCGCACACCCAATCGTCAGCGAAGGCACAGGTGCTACACCCTGCTAAATCGGCCAGTCGGTCCAGTTCCGTGGTTAGCTTGGCGATGCGGGTTTTGTTCATACGCACCCCGGCTTCTGGCCAGAAGGCCCGGATGCGCAAAGAGCCGCTGTAACGCTGGGCCTTTGCATCTATCCGTCCGATCAGCCGGGTGCCTTCGAGGACCGGAAAGACATAATAGCCGTATTGGCGTTTGGGTTCGGGGACGAACAC
>JBKBOF010000200.1:0-4902 GCA_046294955.1 Paracoccaceae bacterium | reverse complement strand
CCGCCATCCGGGCCCTGTTGCCCCCTGCCCCACCGATCCGGAGGGTCGGGGACCGGTCACACACGACCCGACTCTGACGCCTGCCTTGTCGCGGCACGGTAGGATCAGGCCCAAACCGGCTGCGGCTTGTGTGCGGCGCTTTTTTCCAAAATTGACATCCATATCCGCCGCCATGTTGATTTGCGTGTAATGTCCAATAATCTTGCATTATCGGATATGCGCCTATCACAGTCTTTCAGAGAGACGACGCAACAGAATTTGCCTACGCCCCGCGACTCACCCAACATCCGAATGCGGGTACAGCCTACCGATGGTGGAACGCGGCCTGATGCACACCATATATCGGCCAGGTAGCGATCAAAGCCTTTTCTGACGTGTTTTCAATGGATTGCGCACCGGTGTTTGCATTCGGGTTCAACACGCGCAGCAGCCCTAACCAGCACAGGTTAAAAATTGTGTTGCCGTATCGTGAGTTGCGTGGCATCTATCCTGTTGTCGCAGGGCTTCGTTTTTGACGCCCTTTTGCGACGAAACCACAAGTGGCCCACCAAGAGGCCAGTGAGGGACCATGATGGCGAGCAACGACCTTCCGGCTCCGGGGACTGTGGCAGGCACGATCAGTGCCAATGCCGCGCGGTTGTCGGAAGCGCTTAACAACCATATGCGCAACAGCTTTCAACCTGAAAGCCGAAAAACCCTGCGCAAGTTCCATCCCGCCGAAGTGTCGGAATTGACGGGCATTTCGATGTCGAACCTGCGCACCCGACATCAGGAAGGTGATTTCCCCGACGTCGAAACGGACAGTCGCGGCCGCCGCCATTATGCGGCCGAGGAAATCGACCAGATCCGGCAAGTGATGGCACGCACCGGGCGCAACGGGGATGCCTACCTTCCCGGTCGGCGCGACGGCGACGGCCTTCAGGTGATCTCGATCGTCAATTTCAAGGGCGGCAGCAGCAAGACCACAACCGCCATTCACCTTGCGCAGCGCTATGCTTTGCGCGGCTATCGGGTGCTTGCCGTCGATATGGACCCGCAAGCCAGCCTGACCACAATGTTCGGCTACCGCCCCGAGATCGAGTTTGCCGAAGCTGGCACCATCTATGATGCCCTTCGTTACGAAGACCCGGTGCCGCTTAGCCAGGTGATCCGCAAGACCTACTTTCACAATCTCGATCTTGTCCCCGCCGGCCTTTTGCTGTCGGAATACGAAACCGAAACTGCCTATGCGCTGCAACACCGGGTCGAGCCCCCATTTACACAGCGGCTTTCGATTGCGCTCGATGAGGTCGAAGATCGATACGATCTGGTCATCATCGACTGCCCCCCCCAGCTTGGCTTTACCACCATGTCGTCGTTGCTAGCGTCCACGGGGTTGCTGATCACGGTGGTCCCCAGCATGTTGGACGTGGCTTCCATGGCGCAATTCCTTGAAATGGCCGGGGAAACGGTAAGGACGCTGGAAGAATCGACTGGCCCGACCGATTGGAAGTTTCTCAAATTCCTGATTGCGCGATACGAGCCGACCGATGTGCCGCAGGCCCAGATGGCGGGGTTCCTGCGCTCGATCCTTCTGGATCAGGTTCTGACCACGCCGATGCTGAAATCTACAGCGATCTCTGACGCGGGGATGACCCAACAAACGATCTACGAGCTGGATCCGAACCAGGTCGTGCGCAAGACACTGGACCGTATTCTGGAAAGCGTGAACGGCATGGCGGATGAATTCGAAACGATCATCCAAGCTGCCTGGGGACGGAGAACCACCTGATGGCACGTCGCAATATCTTTCAGCCGCCACCGCAGCCTTTGGCCACAAAACCCCCTGCCCCAGAGGACAGGCCGCGATTCCCGAACACCGGCGCGATGTCCGGCGTCAAATCGACCTTGCGGGATCTGTCCTCCAATGCGGTGAAAGAGCTTGATCCAACGCTGATCGATGATGACGGGCCAAGGGATCGGCTTGCCATATCGGATGCCGATGTTGCTGGACTTGCTGACAGTATCCGCCTGCATGGCCAACAGGTGCCGATCATGGTCCGCCCTGTGCCGGACAGCCCCGGGCGGTATCGCATCGTCTATGGACGCCGACGTCTTCGGGCGCTGAAGCTTGCCGGCCTTCCGGCCAAGGCGCTGGTGCGGTCCCTGACGGATGAACAGGCGATTCTTGCGCAAGGACAGGAAAACAGCCTGCGCCTTGACCCAAGTTTCATCGAAAAGGCAGTTTTCGTCAGCGAACTTTCAGCGGCAGGCTATGAACCGACTGTCATTCTGGACGCCTTGGCCATCGACAAGCCGATGCTGTCGCGGATGACCAAGGTGGCCAGAACCATTCCCGCCGGTGTGATCCGGTTTGTCGGTGCGGCGCATGGCGTGGGGCGCCGTCGTTGGGAAGATTTGGCGGATGCGGCACGGGATCATTCGATTGATCTGGAAAAGCTTGTGGACGCCGCCACCGGCGGCATGCCCGACATGTCGTCAGATGACCGCTTTGCCCGGCTGCAAGCCGCCGTCACGCAGACCATCAGCAAAGCACCGGCACCGTCACGTCTGCCCCCCCCTGCCCTACCGATCAAGACCGCCCATGGCACGACAATAGCCGACGTGAAGAACACCCCGCGCGCGCTGACGATACGTTTCGTAAAGGCTGACAGCCCAGGGTTTGCCGATTGGATGCGGAACAACGCCGAAACAGAAATCCTGCGCCTTTACGAGGCATGGAAGTCGGCACAGCCGTCCGACTGACGCCCAAGGATAACCGTAACAACAAGGGAGCACATCAGCAGCCACAGGAAAAGAAAGAGCCCCCCAAGGTCACCCCCGGAGAGCCCAATCTGTTGCCTAGCATCATCAGATTTACCAGCTTCTCCTTGCCAGTCAAGACAACCGATTCGGTTGGCGGTATCATTTTGCCCTGAACAGGCAAACTGCTCGACCTTTGGTCTGGGCAAACATCCTTGGTTTGCCGTGAAATCATATGGCTTTTACACATGCAACCGCGCCGCTTTGCGCGCGGCCGTCTGATGTATTGTCCGCGGACAATGCAAAACCGGATCGTTTCACCCTGATGGAAACCATCCGCCGCGCCGCCCCTGCCCTGCGGCTTGGGCCTTCGGTTGTCGCAACTTTGGACGCGCTTTTGTCGTGCCTGCCGCCCAAGCGCAACCACGATCTTGTCTTTGCGTCAAACGCTACGATTGTCATGCGCCGCAACGGAATCACGGACCGGACCTTGCGGCGGCATCTGGCAGAACTGGTCGCGGCTGGACTGCTCGTCCGCATCGACAGCCCGAACGGCAAACGCTATTCGAAATGCGACCCTGCAATGCAAACCGTGCTGCGCTTCGGTCTTGACTTGTCACCCCTTTTTTCGGCGTACCAACACCTGTGCAACGTCGCGCAACAGCAACGCGCGGCAGCCGGGCGCAACAGCTATCTACGCACCAAGTTGCGGATCGCACTACAGCATATCCAGCCCACGCCTGACGACGATCCTGTGCTTGTCGATGCACGCAAAGCCCTGCGCCGCAAGGTAAGCAACGAAGCGCTGGAAAATTTGCTTGCGGCTGTGGAAAACATCACGACATCTATCGGGACAACCTGCTGTGAAACACCTGCCATGCACAGTGAAATGTCCGCCAGCAACGGACAAAATGTCCGCCACCAACAGAGCTCAGAAAAAGAATTTATTGAAAGAAAGACGGCCCAGGACAGCCCCCCGAATCCAGAGATGCAACGAAACCTGACGCTTACGGGTTTGACCGAAGCCTGCAAACATGCAGCCGAGTACCTGCCAGAACCGCTGCAAAGCCCTATGGATGTCATTACCCATGCCACGCGGCTTGCTCCGATGATGGGGGTTGATCGGGCCTGCTATGAAGCCGCAGTCGCCCGCCATGGGCCATTCGGCGCTGCTTTGACAATATGGGGTGTGCTGGAAATGCAGGGACGCATTCGCCAATTGGGGGCCTATTTCAGGTCGATCACCAGTGGAACACGCAGTTCAACCTTCTGCCCTTGGCAATTGATCGACCGCCTTGCCAAGCGTTCGGACCGGCTTGGGCAGAATTGTCCGCGGACAATGGTTGGAACGGGGTATGCAAGCTGATGCGCACAAAGCGGGATAAAAGCAGAGCCCAGCCTGTCTTTGTG
Source organism: Paracoccaceae bacterium (assembly GCA_046294955.1). Taxonomy (GTDB): domain Bacteria; phylum Pseudomonadota; class Alphaproteobacteria; order Rhodobacterales; family Rhodobacteraceae; genus Pseudotabrizicola. The sequence goes on along the minus strand of JBKBOF010000200.1, from coordinate 750 downwards.
ATCGATAGCTTGCTAGACTAATGATATGTCATGTCAGGGCGCCGATGCACCATCCTGCCAATCAACTTGAGATGTTTCCGCGACGGCTACACCTGCGGCGGATTGATCCGGACTGCAACATGCGGCGCTATTACCGGATGGCGATTCAAAGCGACCTGTTCGGCAGAACCAGTCTTGTGCGCGAATGGGGCCGGATCGGATACTGCGGACAAGTCCTGATCGAAACACACATCGACGAAGGCAAGGCGATCAATGCAATGCTGAAACTGGCCCGGACCAAGCAAAGAAAAGGCTACTGCACCGCAGACTAGACCTGCGGCATCCGACTGGCGATATAGGTCGCGAATTCGAAGTTCGGACGTTCCAGATGGCTGAGCGCACCCGGTGACGATAAATCAGCGCAAAGGCCGCGATAGACCCGCTCGACACAGCCTTTGTCTTCGACATTCACGTCATCCAACAATGCCTTGAGCGCTGCAAAATGAGTCCTTGCCTGTGGGTCGGCGGCCCAATCGGGGGCAAGACCCCCACCGAACAGGACATGCACGCGGCCCGGGCCGTCCGGGGTCAGGCAAAGATACCAGAAATATCCCGGCGTCAGAGTGATCAGCAAGGCGGGATAGATCGACAGCAGCCAGGTGATCCGGCGTTCATCACCCGTCAGCGTAGTGTTCGACGGATGCGCCAGAGTCAGCGGCAAGGAGTCGTTCTTGATGATGTAGTGATAATTGAACGCCGCAAAGCCTTCGG
>JBKBOF010000199.1:0-4926 GCA_046294955.1 Paracoccaceae bacterium | reverse complement strand
CGCCGCGCCCGCACGGCCCCCGTGGCAGCATGGGCCGTGCAGCGCAGCGTCATGGGCGATGTGACAGCCCAGCCTATCGCCTGACAGATTGACAACAAACCACCCTTTACAGTTGTAGCCAAAGCGGGTCTGCTGCCCTGCATGCGCCTCTTGATTTCCTTTGCCGCCTTGTTCCTGTCGGTCGTGCTGCTGCAACTGGGTCTGGGCGGCGTCGCCCCGCTGGATGCCATCTCGGGCGTGGCGCTGGGGTTCAGCAAATCCGAAATCGGCATCCTTGGGTCGGCGCATTTCATGGGCTTTTTCATCGGCTGCTGGTGGGCCCCGCGCCTGATGGGCGATGTCGGCCATTCGCGCGCCTTTGCCGCCTTCACCGCCGCCGGCACGCTGGGCATCCTTGCGCATATGATGGTGGTCAACCCGTATGCATGGGCCGCGATGCGTCTGACATCGGGGCTTGCGGTGGCCGGGTGCTATACCATCATCGAGGCCTGGTTGCAGGCCAAGGTCACCAATGACACCCGTGGCCGCGCCATGGGCCTGTACCGCGTCGTCGATATTGCGGGCAGCCTTGGCGCGCAGTTGATGATCGGCGTGCTGGAGCCTGCAAGTTACCTGTCCTACAACATTCTTGCGCTGCTGTGCTGTGCCGCAATCTTCCCCCTGACGCTGAGCCGGGCCGAAGCGCCAGAGATGCCGGATGCCCCGCGCCTGCGCCCCGGGCTGGCATGGCGGTTGTCGCCTCTTGCCTCTGCGGGGGTGGTGGTGTCGGGCGTCACCGGGGCGGCGTTCCGCATGGTTGGCCCGCTGTATGGCACAGAAGTCGGCCTGCGACCCGACCAGATCGCCCTGTTCCTTGCCGCCTATGTGCTTGGCGGGGCCTTTGCGCAATATCCCGTCGGCTGGCTGGCCGACCGCTATGACCGCCGTGCGGTGCTGATCGGGCTGTCGGTCGCCGGGGCAGCCGCCTGCGCCGTCACGGTTATCGCCTCGGGCAGCGGCACGGTCGGCGTCTTTCTGGCCGCCGGGTTCTTCGGCTTTGTCACCCTGCCGGTCTATTCCGTCTCGACCGCGCACGCCCATGACTACGCCACCCAGATGGAGCGGGTGGAACTGTCTGCCGCGCTGATGTTCCTTTATGCCGTCGGCGCCATCGCCAGCCCGCTGGTCGCTGCGCTGTTGATCGACAGCTATGGCCCGCCTGCCATGTTCGCGATGATCGCGGTGGCCCATGTGCTGCTGGTTGTGTTCGGCATCGCCCGGATGGGGGCCCGCCCCAGCCCAGACACCCGCACCCCCTATACCTACGAGCCGCGCACATCGTTCCTGATCGGTAAACTTCTGCGCGGACGCCGCGACCGCTGACAGCGCGCGTGCATCCTCTGGCATGGCGCCAGCGCTTGCGCTAAACGGACGGCACCAACAGACAAAGGCGCATCATGGCACGGATTCTCATCACCTCGGCCATTCCCTACATCAACGGGATAAAGCATCTGGGCAATCTGGTCGGCAGCCAGTTGCCTGCCGACCTGTTCGCCCGCTACATGCGGGCGCGTGGCCATGAGGTGATGTTCATCTGCGCCACGGATGAGCACGGCACCCCGGCAGAATTGGCCGCAGCAAAGGCAGGTCAGCCTGTCGCAGAATACTGCACGCAAATGCATGATGTGCAGGCCGAGATCGCACGCGGTTTCCGCCTGTCGTTCGACCATTTCGGGCGGTCATCTTCCCTGCGCAACCACGCGCTGACCCAGCACTTCGCCGGGAAGTTGGCCGACAATGGGCTGATCCGTGAAGTGACGGAAAAGATGATCTATTCCGTCGATGACGGCCGTTTCCTGCCCGACCGTTATGTCGAAGGCACCTGCCCGAACTGCGGCTTTGAGTCCGCGCGCGGCGATCAGTGCGACAACTGCACAAAGCAGTTGGATCCGACCGACCTGATCAACCCGCGTTCGACCATTTCCGGCAGCACCAATCTGGACTTGCGCGAAACCAAACACCTTTACCTGATGCAGCGGTCTTTGCGCGACAAGCTGGAGGCGTGGATCGACTCGAAAACCGACTGGCCGCTTCTGACCACATCCATCGCCAAGAAATGGCTGAACGACGGCGACGGGCTGCAAGACCGGGGCATCACCCGCGATCTGCACTGGGGCATCCCGGTGATGCGCGGCGATCAGCCGTGGCCGGGGATGGAGGGCAAGGTGTTCTACGTCTGGTTTGACGCCCCCATCGAATACATCGCCGCCACCGCCGAATGGGCAGATGCGCGGGGCCTGAACAACGCGGCATGGGAACGCTGGTGGCGCACCGACAAGGGTGCGCATGACGTGACCTATTACCAGTTCATGGGCAAGGACAACGTGCCATTCCACACGCTGTCATTCCCTGCCACGATTCTGGGGTCGGGCGAGCCGTGGAAGCTGGTCGATTACCTCAAGTCCTTCAATTACCTGAATTATGATGGCGGCCAGTTCAGCACCTCGCGCGGGCGCGGCGTGTTCATGGATCAGGCGCTGTCGATCCTGCCCTCGGACTACTGGCGCTGGTGGTTGCTGTCGCACGCGCCAGAATCCGCAGATGCCGAGTTCACATGGGAGAATTTCCAAGCCTCGGTGAACAAGGATCTGGCCGATGTTCTGGGCAATCTGGTCAGCCGGGTGACCAAGTTCGCCACCGCCAAATTCGGCGGCACGGTGCCTGCTGGCGGGCATTTCGGCCCGCTGGAAACCGCGCTGATCGCGGATCTTGGCGCGCGCATCCGCGAATACGAGTTTCTGATGCAGGCGATGGAGGTCCGCAAATCCGCCGCCGAGCTGCGCGCGATCTGGGTGATCGGCAACGAATACCTGCAGGCCGCCGCCCCCTGGACCGTGGTGAAAACCGACCCCGAACAGGCGCAGGCCATGGTGCGCCTCGCGCTCAACCTGATCCGGGTTTATGCGATCCTGTCGCAGCCCTTCATCCCCGATGCGTCGGCCGCCATGATGGCGGCGATGGGGTCGGATGACTGGACCTGGCCCGACGATCTGCCGGGTGCCATGCGCGCGCTTGAGCCGGGCCAGCCCTTCAGCGTGCCCGAAAATCTGTTCCGCAAGATCACCGACGAGGAACGCGCCGACTGGCAGGCCCGTTTTGCCGGGGTGCGTGCGTGACAGCCGCCCCGCCCCCCCGCTGGCAGCTTGTGCTGGTGCTGTGGGGCACCAAATACCCGGTCACGGAAGTCAATCACCTGATCGACACCGTGTGCCGCCACGCCGCCCACCCGCCGCGCGTGGTCCTGATCACCGACCGCCCGCGCGACGGGCTGCGCGACGGCGTGGTGCAACGCGAGATCCCGGCGTTCTTCATGGATCCGCAGATGCGCAGCGGCGGCTGCCAGACCAAGCTGTGCATGTTTCAAGCGGGCGTGGTGCCACAGGATCTGCCTGCCGTGTTCATCGATATTGATACGGTGGTGTTCGGGGATATGACCCGGTTTCTGGCCTTGCAAACCGACCGCAAGACCGTGGCGATCCTGCAAAGCGCCATCCTGCCTTTCGGGCCGCTGGCCCGCGCCCTCTTTCGACTGACCAAGGGGCGCAGATACGCGCGCGGCAATTCGTCGATCGTGGTCTATCACCCGGCCGAGACCGCGCAGATCGCCGCCCGCTACCGGGCGCTGGTGGATCAGGTCGGCTATAACGGCACCCGTCCGATGATCGCGGATGAACGCTTCATCAGTTGGTCACATCAACCGCACATGCGCGCCATTCCGCGCGGGCTGGCGGTGAAACTGCCCACCGAATTCATGCTGCCCTACCGTTGGCTGATCCGCCTGCGCGCAGGCTTGCCATGGGTGCGTCGCCGCTGGGCCGGGTTGGTGGCGCTGACCCTGCCGGGGGTGGAGGTCAAGGGCGAGGTGCTGCTGACGCTGCCCGACGGAGCCGAAATTGTGGACCGCAAGGGCCGCCGCCTGATCTGGTCTGAAACAACCCTCGGGCCCATCAAAGCGCGGCTGACCGAATATTACACGGCACTTCAACAAAGTGGAACAACCCCATGATCTTAGGGCATATCGGCGCGCGCAAAGGGTCCAAGGGCGTGCCGGGCAAGAACTTTCGCACGCTGTGCGGCAAACCGCTGATCGACTGGTCGCTGGACCAGTTGTTTGCCAATCCGCGCGTGGGGGCTGTCGTGGTATCCACCGATGACCCCGCGATCTATGCCCATGCCGTGGCGCGCGGGGCGTTGGACATCGGCTTACGCCCCGACCATCTGGCCACCGATACCGCGCCGAAATGGGGCGTCTGGCAACATGCGCTTGCGGCGTCCGAGCCATTGTGCGGCCCGGTTTCGGCCTTTCTGGATCTGGACTGCACCTCGCCGCTGCGGATCCCCGCAGACATCGACGGCGCTTTGGACACGTTCGAAGCCGAAGCCCCCGACATGGTGATGAGCGTGTGCGAGGCGCGCAAGAACCCCTATTTCAATCTCGTCGAACCCGATGCCACTGGTGCGCTGCATGTGTCCAAACCACTGCCCGGTGGTGTCTGGGCGCGGCAGGATGCGCCGGTTGTGTACGAACATGTGGGCGTGGTTTACGTTGTTGCCCCCGGCTACCTGCGGCAGGCCAAGACCATCTATGAGGGTCGCGTCGTGCCCTATGTGCTGCCTGCGGACCGCTGCCACGATATCGACACACCCTACGATTTTCGGCTGGTCGAGTTCTTGTTGAACGCGCAGTTGGCAGACGGCATCAGAAAGGTCTGACGGCCGCCAGAAGGCGCGGAATCGCGTCCAATTTCTTGCGCGTGGCATCCGAATGGCTGGCAACAAACGCGGCAATCTGTGCCGGGTCTGGTTGTGCATTGGCGATCAGGGCCTGTGCCAGCGTGTCTGCGTCGGGAACGGATCGCGCGACGCCCGCAGCGTCTGCCTCGGCAA
>JBKBOF010000198.1:0-4927 GCA_046294955.1 Paracoccaceae bacterium | reverse complement strand
GGCTTGTTCCCTTGTTCGATCACTCGATTGCCGCTGGTGCCTATTGACTGACGCGACTTCAATCCAGATCGGAAACCAGCGGGATGCGGAGCTTTCGGGATTGGCTGTGCCGAGAGGTGACAGAGGAGAAGACCAGGACCGATGGATAGCTCAACCCTGCCTCAATACTTTGAGTGCTCTGTGCCGCAAAAGAAGATCTCCGCGTGATCCCCGCTCGTCGATTTCGCTGGCGCCAGAAGCGAACGGAAGCAAGGTCCGTATCGTGACCATCATTCTCGGAACCTTTCTGCAGCAACAGTCGAATGTCCGGTACCGGGAACGCTGCTACGCGGCACCCACAGCGCTCGACCGGCAGCTTTGGTGAAGGTTTTCTGATGCGGGTCGCGACGTAACGGTGGCGGTGATGTGCGACCACGACCCGCGTTGGAAAACCTCCCAAGGAGGAAGCCGCGGGGGTCTTGGATCAAGACCTATGGGGAAAGTGCGCAGAGGGTTGGAGCAACGGCTTCGTCAGGAGTGCGGCTCAAGGTGCGCATGGCGCCTGAGACGAGCGCAAACTTGTTCGATGATCCCCACAAAGCTGCTCGTTCTGGCGTGATTGCTGGTGTTTGTAGCGCCGAAGATGGACAGGCACAGCCTGTTCGGGCCGAGCCTGCTGGGGGCAGCCGGTGGCGTTGTCTGGCATCTGAGAGGCGGTGTGTCATGCTACCTGCTCCCTCGGAGGTGCGCGCGACATCGGTTTTTGTCCGCGGCGGAAGATCTCGATGACGCGCATGGGACCGCCGCAAGAGGGGCATGGTTCGCGCAGGGTGAGTGGGATGATCTCGGCTTCGGGTCCTGACACGGTGGTTTGTTCTGGGCGCCGGACACACAGCAAGGCACGGATCTTCGTGATGTTGGCTTGGCGGGCCGAGCTGGCCAGCAGGCCGTAGTGCCGGATGCGGTGGAAGCCATCGGGCAGGATGTGGATCAGGAAGCGGCGGATGAACTCGCCGGTGGCGAGCCGCATGACCTTTTGCCGGTTGCCAGATTTGATGCGATAGTCTTTCCATCGGAAGGCGACGGTTTGGGCATTGGCGCTGACCAAGCGGTGGTTCGAGATCGCGACCCTGTGGGTGTATCTGCTGAGATAGGCCAGCACGGCCTCGGGTCCGCCGAAGGGCGGTTTGGCATAGACCACCCATTCGGATTTGCGGAACGGGGCGAGCCAGGCGCTGAAGGTGTCCGCGCTTTCCAGCTCGGCCAGATGGTTGAAAAAGACCAGCTGACCGGCCCGGTGCTGATCCATCAGCCCGTTCAGAAACAGGCGCCGGAACAGCCGCGACAGAACCCGCACATGCAGAAAGAACCCCGGCTTGCAGGTGACCCACCTCGTGCCATTGGGCGACAGGCCGCCGCCCGGAACGATCATGTGGATGTGGGGATGATGGGTCAGCGCCGATCCCCAAGTGTGCAGCACACTGGTCATGCCGATACGGGCGCCAAGGCGCTTGGGGTCGGCGGCGATCGTCATGACCGTTTCCGCCGATGCCTTGAAGAGCAGTCCGTAGACCGCCTTCTTGTTCCAATAGGCGATCTGGGCGATCTCGGCCGGCAGGGTGAAGACGATGTGGAAATACTCCACGGGCAACAGGTCCTGCGCGCGCGCTTCCATCCAATCCCGCGCCGCCGGTCCCTGACACTTTGGGCAGTGCCGGTTCTTGCAGGAGTTGTAGGCCACATGCTGGTGGCCGCATTTGGCACAGCTCACAACATGCCCGCCAAGCGCCTCGGTCCGGCAGGCTTCAATCGCCGACATCACCTTCAGCTGGGTCAGGCTGACGTGCCCCGCATTGGCCTGCCGCCACGCAGGACCATAGGCACGAAAGATGTCAGCCAGTTCCAGCGATGGCCGGGGCACCCCCGCACCAGATCACTCCAGGCTTCGCTTCACCGTCTGATCCTGCAACTTGGCCAGCATCTCGTAGGGGCTGACGGTATCCCGGATCGTCTTGGTGGCCACGTGGGTATATCGGGCGGTGGTCGTCAGCTTGGCGTGGCCGAGTAGCACCTGGATCACCCGCACATCGGTATTGGCCTCCAGCAGATGTGTCGCGAAGCTGTGGCGCAAGGTATGCAAGGTCGCGGGCTTCCTGACCCCGGCCATGTGCTTGGCAGAGGTGAAGGCGCGGTTCAGCTGTCTTGGTGAGATCGGATTGATCCTGGGCTTGCCGGGAAACAGCCAGCCTTCGGGACGTGCTTCGCGCCACCAGGCACGCAGCAACTCCAGCAAGCCGGGCGACAGCATCACCTTGCGATCCTTCTGACCCTTGCCCTGCTCGACATGGATCAGCATCCGGTCGCTGTCGATGTCACCGATCTTGAGGTTGCAGACCTCGGCGGCCCTGAGCCCGGCACCGTAGGAAATGCTGAGTGCGGCGCGATACTTCAGGCCAGGCCCAGGTGCCGCCATCAGAATATCAGACACCTCCTCGACGCTGAAGACGACCGGCAGTTTGCGCGGCTCGGTGCGGAATTGCATGTAGCGCTTCATCTCCTCCCGTCCGCAGGTCATGCCGAAAAAGAACCGCAGCGCCACGATCCGCACGTTGAACGTCGATGGCGTGACCCCGGTGTCGGTCATGTGGAGCTGATAGGCGCGCAGATCCTCCGGTCTCGCCGTGTCTGGTGATCGCCCGAGAAAGGCCGCGAAATCCTTGATCGCCCGGATGTGCGACTTCTGCGCCTTGTCTCCCATCCCGCGGATGCGCATGTCTTCGATCATCCGCTGACGAAGCGGGCTCACTCTCTCCTCTGTCATGGAAGCCTCCTGTCTGATGATTGAGAAGGCCCCAATCGTCAGTCAGGTCGCCAAGATCGCGAAATGCGCCGCGCCACGTGCAGCTCACCCATCAGCCAGAAGCGCCAATGCCGCGGAGCGGCTTCGTCCTCGGCCCGCTCGATCTCCTGCATGGCCTTCTGGAGGCCCGCGCCGACGTTGGCCGGGACTTCCCTGATGTCGTTCCAGTGACAGCCCTCAGGCAGCACAAAGCGGTGAACCTCGGTGTTTGTCAAAGAAGTTGTCCGCCGATTTCATGCAGCATCTCTGATTTCAGGGGCGCTGATTTCGGTTTCTGGATTGAGCCAGACGGGGCCAGCAGGTTGCCAGTTGCGGGTTTTGCCAGTCCAGCGTTCCGGGTTTTGTGACCGAGCATTTGCATAGAGACTGGCGCGATTGGCCAGCGTTGCACGATCATGGCCAGCGTGGCGCGCGGCCGGTGTGACGAAGCGAATGGCGCTGTGCAAGTGCTCGCTGTTATACCAATTGGCAAAGGATTTCACCCAAGCTTGGGCGTCATCTTTGGTGGCAAACCCCTTGTTCGGCCAGTCGGGGCGATATTTGCAGGTTCGGAATAGCGCCTCGGAGAACGGGTTGTCATTGCTGACGCGAGGGCGACTGTATGATGCGATGATGCCGAGTTTTTCCATGGTTGTTTTCATTGTCGCGCCCTTCATTGGGCTGCCGTTATCGGCATGCAGAACCAGTGGGCGCAGGGTGCATCCCTCAGCCAGAACCGCTTTGCGGATCAGCATCGCCGCCAGCTCCGCGCTCTCGCGTTCATGAACTTCCCATCCAACGATCTTGCGGCTGAAGATGTCCACGATCAGGTAGAGGTAGAAAAACATGCCAGCGATGGGACCGGGCATCCAGGTTATATCCCAGGTCCAAACCTCGCAGGGCGCGCTGGCCTGGTAGCTGGCGGGCGGTTTGCGCCGGACCGGCGGCTTGGCCCGGCCTCGGTGATGCTGCTGACCATCAGCGCGCAGGATGCGATAGAAGCTGGACTCGGATGCAAGATACCGTCCCTGATCGGCCAGTTTGGGGACGATCTGTGACGGAGGAAGGCTGGCAAACTCCGTTGAATTAGAGAGGTCAAGTACAGCCATCCGTTCCGATGCGCTCAGTTTGTTGGCTGGCTCCGGGCGCGGCACAAGGGGGCGCTGATCGGCGTGTATCTGGCCGTCTTTTGTCCAGCGCCGCAATGTGCGATCGCTGATTTCCAGCGCGGCACAGGCTATGGCCCGCCGCGCGCCAGAAGTGATGGCCTCATTGATCAGAGCAACGGCAGTTTGGCGATGTGGGGTGCTGATCATGCGTCCTCTCCGTCCCCCCAGATCGCTGCCGCCTTTTTTCGCAGAACAAGAAGCGCTGCCGTTTCGGCCAATGCGCGGTCTTTGCGGGCCAATTCCCGCTCCAAATCCTTGACCCGCTTTTTTTCTTCTTTTGTCGCGCGACCAAGACGCGCGCTGCTGGCGCGGTCCCAGTCATTCGCCTGTTCACACGCTGACCGCCATGCCGCGATCTGCGCTGGATAAAGCCCGCGCTTGCGGCAGTATTCGGCCAGATCAGCTTCGTTGAGAGCGGCTGTTTCCAACACCGCCGCGAACTTATCCCGCGAGGACCAGCCCTCGGGGCCAGCATCAGCGTCGGGCAGAAGCTGCCCCTTACCGCGTGCCTCAGCCCGCCACTTGTGCAATGTCGCCTCGGAAATTCCTTCCTCCTGCGACAATTGCCGTATGGCCACATTGCTCGGCGGAAGCATCCGCTTCAGCACCGCTGATTTTCGTTCCGGTGAATATCCCAAATCATCTTCCTATCCCGCCCACCTGAGAAATAGAGGAAAAGTAGAGCAGCGGACAACTTCCCTGACATAGGGGGGGGCGGTCGGAATAGGCATCCTGCACCCGCTTCATCAGGGCGGCATCGCCGCGCGCGGCCCGGACAAGTGCCCGCCATTCCTCGCGGCGGAACAGGCCGAAAGGTTCCCCCCACAGGGCAGGATCGCGCAGCGCATGGACAATCTCATGCCGCATGACGCCGCGCACATCGCCCGCAGCCGGGTTGACCTCGATCGTGGCGCCGGACTGCCTGCCCTGGATCGGCACG
>JBKBOF010000197.1:0-4987 GCA_046294955.1 Paracoccaceae bacterium | reverse complement strand
CACCGGATCGATGCCAAAGGCGGTAGCGACGGGCAAGAAGATCGGCGTGGTGATCACGATCAGTTGCGACATGTCCATGAAAGTGCCAAGGATCAGTAGGATCACATTGATCAGCAAAAGGATCATGATCGGATTGTCGCTGATGCTCTGCATCAGGGCGATCATCGCGGTCGGAACCTTCAGATAGGCCAGCAGCCAGCCAACGGACGCAGCACAACCGATCACCAGCAGAACCATGGCGGTCGTGCGTACCGCCGCCTTCACCGCGCCCACAAAATCATTCCACCCCATCGTCCGATAGGCCAGCGTGGTGACAGCCAAGGCATAAATCGCCGCGATACACGACGATTCCGACGCCGTGAACATGCCCGAGCGCACGCCGCCAAAGATGATCGCGATCAATAAAAGACCTGGAATCGCATTGATCAGCAGCATCCCGAGCATCCCCCAGCCGGGGAATGGCTCGGTCGGATAGCCACGCTTGCGCGCCACATACCATGCCGCCATTGCAAGGCTGAGCGCCAGCACAATGCCCGGAATGATCCCGGCCGTGAACAGGTCTGCAATCGACAGCCGACCCCCGGCCGAAATCGAATAGATGATCATGTTGTGTGACGGCGGGATCATCAGCGCGATGATCGACGACACCACCGTGATGTTTACGGCATAATCCACATCATAACCGCGTGCCTTCAACTGCGGCACCATAAGCCCGCCGATGGCCGAAGCATCGGCGGCCGCCGACCCTGAAATGCCACCGAACAGCACTGACGAGGCGATGTTGACCTGCCCCAACCCGCCCCGGAAATGGCCAACTGCGGCCCCCGCCACGGCGATCAGCCGCCGGGCAATGTCGCCGCGCACCATCACCTCACCGGCAAAGATGAAAAACGGAATTGCCATCAGTGCAAACACCGACACGCCGGAATTCAGCCGCTGACACACGACCACCGGCGGCAGGCCCAGATAGATCACGGTGGCAAAACTCGACACGCCCAGACAAAAGGCAACGGGCGTGCCAATCGCCAGCAAAAGCCCAAAGGTGCCGAACAGAACCCAAAGCTCCATCATGCCACATCTTCGAGTTCGGTTTCGCCAAACCGCGCCGTGGGCAATCCTGCCGCGCGCCGCGCCAGACGTTCCAGCGAAAAGATCACCATCAACACGCCCCCGGCCACCAGCGGCATGAAATCCACGGCCCCTGTGATGCCCAGCGAGGGCAGGATAATGCCTTAAGCTGACACCATCAGCTGCCAGCCGAACCACACCATGCCGACACCAAAGGCGGTCACCACGATGTCAGACAGCGAATACAGGATCAGCTTCACCCGCTGCGACACCAGATACAGCAAGATGTCGAACGACAGGTGATAGCCTTCCCGGATGCCGACGGCAGCGCCCAGAAAGATGAACCATCCCATCAGGATCACCGCCGCAGGCTCGCTCCAGATGATCGAATCGTTCAGCAGATAACGAAAGAACACCTGTGCCCCGATGATCGCCGTCATCGCGACCAGCCCCGCCCCGGCAACCCACAGCGCCGCTTTCGCGACATACCCCAGCCAAACGGCCAGCGTCCTCAAACCCGGTTGCATCAAGCCCCCCTTGCCGCGCGCGGCAGCCTTTATCTTGGCACAAATATCCCACGGGGTTCGCCGCAGGTGCGCCACCGGTCCGAAGACCGGCGGCTTGGGGGGTGTGAAACCCCCGGTCCCGCCGCTTGGCCCTATCCGGTGGCTTGAATGCGCTGGACCAGATCTTTCAGCTTCGGCGTGTTGGCGTGCTTTTCATAGACCGGCACCATCGCCTCGATGAACGGGGTCTTGTCGATGTTGCGCACCACCTGCACACCGGCCGCGCGCACTTTTTCTTCCGACTGCTTTTCCCACGCAGCCCAAAGCTCGCGGTTGACGGGGATCGAGTCCTTGGCGGCCTGCTTCACCAGCGCCTGATCTTCGGCGCTCATCATGTCGACAAACACATCCGACTGCATGACGCGGATTTTCATACCCTTCAGGTCATCGACCGAAGCGATCGGCTTTTGCCGGTTGTAGAATGATCGCGAACCGCCATCGAAATAGGCCAGACCAACAAAGCCATGCGGCTCGAATACGGCCAGAATCTCGTCGCCGATCGCGCAAATCCGGGAAAATCCGGGTCCACCACGGCGTCGGGGCGGTAGGCGGGCACGACCCGCCCCGTCCAGCCCGAGTCGCGGATCTGCCGGTGCCAGTGCAGGTCATCCAGCGCCCCATGGGTGGTCGAGATCACCTCGATGTTGAACCGGTTGTACAGTGCGCGGGGACGGAACGCAGGGGTGGCAAGGGCATCGGCAATCCGGTCGTAATAGGCATCCGATGTTGCTGCCGACAAAGGCACATCGAAGCCGAACAGGGTTTCGAACGCATGGTCCAGCCACATCCGCGACGGCGTGCCCCGAAACAGATGGTAGTTGGCGGCGAAAAGATGCCACATCTTGCGGCCATCGGTTTCGGTTGGCCCCCGTCGCTGCGCGGAACCCCCAGATCGGTCAGGGAAATTGCCTGTGAACACAGCATCCGGAAGACATAATGATCGGGGGTGACGAACAATTGCGCAAGGTCGGATTTTGCCGCCCTCGATTCGGTTCTGAACCAGCAGCATGCTGCGGTCGAGGCGCGTGATCCCACAGCCTTTCATGCCCTCGACGACCTGTTCCACCGCGAGATCTGCGAACGCATTGGCCATGGTTTTGCATGGGACATCATCCGCGAAAACAAGGCCCATATGGATCGGGTGCGGTTTCTGTCGCTGTCCTTTGCCTCGCAGGATGCCTACGGCGACCACCTGAAGGTGATGGCGGCACTGCGGGCCCGCGATGCGAATGGTGCGATGGAGGCCATGCGGGCGCATCTGGCCCGGATCAAGACCCAGATCCGCCGCATCCGGTCAGAGCATGAGACTTTTTTCGAAGGCGACCCGATCACTTAGGCCGGCGCGGCTGTCGGTCACAATCCTGCGAGACGGCGCCCGGATTTGTCGTCATCCCGGCCCCTGGCCCCATCTTGGATGGGACAGGAAAAAGGAGACAGGCATGTTCAATGGTTTGACGCGGTCGCTGGCGCTGGTGGTCGGCATTCTGGTGGTGCTTCCGGCCGGCATCATTCTTGCTGCCGAGGGACCGGACTGGTTCGAGAAACTCGGCCTGATGAACCCGCTGTTCTGATCTGGCGTTCCGGGGCCGGTGGCCGGAACATGTAGCAAAACAATCAGTCCAGCGTGGTCAGCACGTCGGCCAAGGTGCCGATCAGCGTGTCGATCTGGGCCTTGCTGATCATCAGGGGCGGCGACATTGCAATGATATCGCCGGTGGTGCGAATAAGGATGTTCTTGTCATAGGCGGCCAGAAAGGCGCTGAAGGCACGTTTTGTCGGCTCACCTGCAATCGGATCAAGTTCTACCGCTCCGATCAGCCCCATGTTGCGCACATCAATCACATGCCGCGACGACCGCAAGCTGTGCAGCGCGTCTTCCCAATAGGGGGCGATTTCAGCGGCGCGTTCGAACAAGCCTTCTTCCTTGTAGGTTTCCAGCGTGGCGATCCCGGCGGCCGAGGCGATCGGGTTGCCGGAATAGGTATAGCCGTGGAACAACTCGATCATGTGTTCCGGCCCCTGCATGAAGGCGTCATGCACATCTGCGGTGGTCAGCACAGCACCCATGGGAATGACACCATTGGTCAGACCTTTGGCGGTGGTCATCATGTCAGGCAGCACGTCGAAATATTGCGATGCGAACGGTGCGCCAAGCCGGCCAAAGCCGGTGATAACCTCATCGAAAATCAGCAGTATGCCGTGCTTTTTCGTGATCGCACGCAAGCGTTCCAGATAGCTCTTGGGCGGCAGGATCACGCCGGTGGACCCGGCCACGGGTTCCACAATCACCGCAGCGATGGTTTCGGCGCCGTGCAATGCCACCAACTTTTCCAGATCATCGGCAAGGTATGCGCCATGTTCGGGCTGGCCGCGCGTCCAGCGGTTCTGGTCGGGCAGGTGGGTATGAGGAAGGTGGTCCACACCATTGAGAAGACTGCCAAAATGCCGACGGTTGTTGACGATGCCACCGACCGAGATGCCGCCGAAGTTCACCCCGTGATAGCCGCGTTCTCGCCCGATCAGACGGGTGCGGGTGCCTTCACCCTTCGCCCGATGATAGGCTATGGCCAATTTCAGCGCCGTTTCAACGCTTTCCGAGCCAGAGTTCGTGTAAAACACGTGCTCGATCCCCTGCGGCGCGATCTCGATGATACGGTTGGCCAGTTCGAAGGCGACGGGGTGGCCCATCTGGAAGGCGGGGGCATAGTCAAGCTCGGCCGCCTGACGCTGGATCGCTTCGGTGATCTTTGGGCGGCAGTGCCCTGCGTTGCAGCACCACAGTCCCGCCGTGCCATCCAGAACCTGTCGACCATCGCTGGTGGTGTAGTGCATGTCCTTGGCCGCGACGAACATGCGCGGGTTCTTCTTGAACTGGCGGTTTGCGGTGAAAGGCATCCAGAAAGCGTTCAGATCGTTCGGGGCTTTGCGGTCCAGCGCCATGGTGTCGAGGTTCCTGTTGGGGCGGCCTTGCGGCACGCGGATGGGTTTTGACCGGATGGTAGGATGTTGCTATCACCGGCGACAAGCCAGTCAAGGGCCTGTGCGGGACATGCCGATCCCGGCACAGACGGCCAAAGGTCTGCCAATTGCAACGGGGCGTGTTCTGGGTCAACCTGACACCCCGCCCGCAGGAACCAACACACGATGCCAAGACCCAAGACCCGTATCCAGCAAAGAAATTCCGAAACGATTCTTGAAGCCGCGTTGGATGTGTTTTCCGCGTATGGCTTTCGGGGGGCCACGCTGGATCAGATTGCCGATGTGGCGGGGCTGTCGAAGCCCAATCTGCTGTATTATTTCCCATCGAAAGAGGCAATCCACCAGACGCTTCTGACGCGGCTTCTGGACACCTG
>JBKBOF010000196.1:0-4991 GCA_046294955.1 Paracoccaceae bacterium | reverse complement strand
CCGCCCCGACCAATGAGGGCAAGAGCATAACCCAACACGGAGAACCAAGGATGACAATTCGCAAAACCCTGATGAGCGCGGTCGCCACTGCGGCCCTGTTGGCAGGCACCACCAGCGCCATGGCGCTGGACGAAGTGACCGTCGCCTATTTCATGGAATGGCCGATGCCGTTCCAATACGCCAAGGTGCAGGGCACTTATGATGCCGAAATGGGCGTCAAGGTGAACTGGGTGGCCTTTGATACCGGCACCGCCATGTCGGCGGCCATGGCGGCGGGCGACGTGCATTTCGCCGTGTCGCAAGGTGTGCCGCCGTTTGTGGTTGCCACCAGCGCCGGTCAGGATCTGCAAATCCTCGACGTGGCCGTGTCCTATGCTGACAATGACAATTGCGTGGTGCAGAACGCGCTGGAAATCAACAAGGACAATGCCGCCGATCTGGCCGGCAAAAAGGTTGCCGTGCCACTTGGAACCGCAGCGCATTATGGCTTTCTGAAACAGATGGGCCACTTCGGCGTGGATCTGGCCAGCCTCGACGTGGTGGACATGGCCCCGCCCGATGGGGCTGCTGCCTTTACCCAGGGATCGGTCGACATGTTCTGCGGCTGGGGCGGCAGCCTGCGGCGTGCCAAAGAGGCCGGCAATGTCCTGCTGACCGGCGCAGAAAAGGAAGCGTTGGGCATCCTGGTGTTCGATGTGACATCGGCGCCGGCATCCTTTGTCGCCGAAAACCCCGATCTGGTGGCGAAGTTCCTGAAAATCACCGCCGATGCCAATGCCATGTGGGCCGACAGCGCCAATCAGGCCACGATGCTGCCGGTGATCGCCGCTGATTCGGGCATGGATGAACAAGCCACCGCCGAGACAATCGCCACCTTCGTGTTCCCGACCGTGGAAGACCAGTTGTCCGCCAAATGGCTTGGCGGCGGCGCGCAAGAGTTCATGAAGGGTGTGGCCGAAGTCTTTGTCGGCGCAGGCTCGATCCCGGCCGCCTTGCCCAGCTATGACAGCACGGTGAATACCGGTCCGCTGGCCGCCGCAAACGGCATGTAACCCGCAATGGGCGGCCCCGACCGGGCCGCCCGCCTTTAAGCCGGAGGGGACATGTCCGGACTGATCATCGACAACATCTCGATGCGCTTTGACCTGCCCAATGGTTTGGCGGTTCAAGCGTTGCAAAACGTCTCGCTCGACCTGAAGCAAGGTGAGCTTTTGTCGGTCCTTGGCCCGTCGGGCTGCGGCAAGACCACACTTTTGAATATTCTTGCAGGGTTTCTGGCCCCGACCGAAGGCCAGATCGTGCTGGGCGGCAAGCGCGTGACCGGCCCCGGCCCCGAACGCGGCATGGTGTTCCAGCAAGGTGCGCTGTTCGAGTGGATGAACGTGCGCCACAACATCGACTTTGGCCCCCGGATGAAAGGGATGGCCAAGCCCGAGCGTGACCGCATCACCGATCACCTGCTGGAAACCGTGGGCCTGCACGATTTTGGCGACAAGGCGGTGTATGAATTGTCGGGCGGCATGCAGCAGCGCGTGGCCCTTGCCCGGTGTCTGGCCAATGACCCCGATGTGATCTTGATGGACGAACCGCTTGGTGCCCTGGACGCGCTGACCCGCGAAAAGATGCAGGGTCTGGTGCTGAAGCTGTGGAAGGAAACCGGCAAGACCGTTGTCCTGATCACTCATTCGGTGGAAGAAGCCCTGCTTCTGGGTGAGCGTTTGCTGGTGATGGCCCCCCGGCCGGGCCGGATCTTTCGCGAATACCGCCTGCCTTTTGCCGAGCGCGGTGTGGACATGGACCTGCGCGAGGTCAAGAAATCCGAAGGCTTTGCCGACACGCGCGAAGAAATCCTGTCGATGATCTGGGGCATGGAAGAGGAAATCATGGGCAAGAAAGAAGGTGCCGCATGATGGTTCTGCTGTTCTACCTTGCGATCTTCATCGTCTCCATGCTGGTCTGGGGCCAGATCAAGCGTCACCGCCACCGGCACGATTTCACATCGTTGAAAACCGTGACCTTCGGCGACGAGTCTGCCATCGTGCCCGACCGGGTGGCCAGTGTGATCTCGATCCTGTCGGTGTTCCTGATCTGGGGGGCATTCACCGGATCAAAAATCGTGCCGCTGCATGTGCCGGGGCCGTTCATCGGAGAGGCCGGGTTCAGCTATACCGCCCGCATGCCGGACGGGGCCGAGGCGGATGCCCGTGTGACGGTCGTGGTGCATGACCCGGCCACCAAACCCGACGCCCCCATCCCGACGCCGTCCGACGGCTTTGCCCAACCCGATGTGGCGACCGTTGCGGTCTGGCGGTCGGTCTTGCTGCGACCGGTTGAAAATGACGGCGAGGGTGCTGCGGTGGTGGCCGTGAACGGCCAGCCCATCGTGACCGATCAACGCATGGCTGTCACTGGCGGAACGGTCACGCTGACCGCGCGCGGATCGCTGAATTTCGAGGCGGCAAAGGGTTGGCAGATGGAGCCGATCTGGCTGCCCTCACCCGAAGCCGTGGTGGCACGCTTTGTCGAGATTGCCACCAATGGCTATCAGAACACCTCGCTTTGGGGCCATCTTGGGGCGTCGCTGGCGCGGGTGATGGCGGGCTTTGTGCTGGGGTCGCTGGTTGGCATCCCGCTGGGTTATGCCATGGGGCTGTCGGGATGGTTCCGTGGCTGGTTTGACCCAATCGTCGAATTCATGCGCCCGGTGCCACCCTTGGCGCTGATCCCGCTGGTCATCATCTGGTTCGGCATCTGGGAAACCGGCAAAGTTGTGTTGCTGTTTCTGGCAGCGCTATGGATCATGGTAATCGCGGCGCGGTCCGGCGTGTCGGGGGTGAAGTTGTCAAAAATCCACGCCGCCTATTCGCTGGGGGCCAGCAAGTCGCAGATCCTGCGGCATGTGATCATCCCCAATTCCCTGCCCGACATCTTTACCGGAGCACGGGTGGCGATGGGGGTGTGCTGGGGCACCGTGGTGGCCGCCGAACTTGTGGCCGCGCAAAAGGGCGCAGGAATGATGATCATCGCAGCCTCGAAGTTCCAGCTGACCGACATCGTGGTGATGGGGATCATCCTGATCGGGATCATCGGCTACGGCATCGACATCCTGATGCGGATGGCGGAGCGTCGGCTGGTGCCATGGAAAGGCCGGGGATAGGGTTGCGGGGTCTGTGCGCGCGCCGTGCGCAGGCTTCAGCGTCCGGTCAGCCAGTTCGCCAAACCAGCCAACCGTGACGGCGGGCCACCCCTTGATTCAGATTTGTCGGCGATGGCATAGGCCGCATACATGCCGCGCAGGCCCAGCCACCGCAAGGGCTCTGGCTCCCATCTGCGCGACGGGCGGTTGACCCATGGCAGGCGGATCAGCGGATCGTCAGACCCCAAGGCCAAAGCGGCAAGGGTGCGCCCGGCAAGATTGGACGTGGCCACCCCGACCCCGACATAGCCGCCCGCATGCCCGATGCGGGTGCGCGGATCAAAGGCCACATTGGCACACCAGTCGCGGGGCACCCCCAGAACCCCACACCATGCGTGCGCAATGGCATGGGGCCGGGTTGCCGGAAACAGCCTGTGCAGCCGGTCGGTCAGTTGGGCGATGGTGGCCAGATCCGGCCGTCCCTGATCATCCAGCGCCGAGCCAAAGCGATAGGGTGTCCCGCGCCCACCCATCACGATCCGCCCGTCTGGCGTGCGCTGGCAATAGCAATAGCTGTGCGCGAAATCACCCATAATTTCATGACCTTGCCAGCCGATCTTCGCCCACGTTTCTGGCGGAAGCGGTTCGGTGACGATCTGGGCAGAGTTCAGCGGCAGCAGATCGCGGCGATGCCCGGGAATGGTGGCCGTAAAGCCTTCGGTGCAGCGCAGGATGACCGCGGCACAGACGTCGCCATGGTCGGTGGTCACACGACCCGGTGCCACACGCGTCACACGGGTGCCTTCGACGATCCGAACACCCAGCAGCTCTGCCGCCCGCGCCAGCCCTTGCACCAGTTTTGCCGGCTGGATGCGGGCCACGCCGGACACGACCATGGCCCCAACCGTGCCCGGAACCTGGATCCGCTGCCGGGTTTCGTCGACGTTCAGCAGGTGCAGGCGATCTGCCTCGCCCCAGTGGCTGCGATGCCGGTACTCGGCTTGCAAACGCTGCCACTGGGCAGGCGAGGTGGCGACCAGAAGCTCATCTGTTGGGGTGATCTCGGCGTCGATCCCCAATCTGTCACACTGAGCGATGACCTCGGCCACCGTGTCGTTCATTGCGCTGACCATCGCGCGCACCGGCGCGGGCCCGGCGGATCTGGCATAGCGGTCGTGCGACCATGCAAAGCCCCCTGTCAGCCAGCCTCCGTTGCGGCCGGATGCGCCAAATCCGGCAAACGCGGCCTCGACGATCAGGATATCCAGATCGGGCCGGGCAGACTTGAGCGACAGCGCGGTCCACAGCCCGGTATAGCCCGCGCCGATGATGCAGACATCGGCCTGACTGTCGCCCGAAAGCGACGCACGCCGGGGTGGCAGACCGATCTGCTGCCACCAGAAAGAAATGCCGCCCATGTCCATGCCCGAATTCTGTCGGCACCCTAGCGCCGATGCAAGCGCGCCGATGCTTTGCCATGACGGCCCATCGTGGGCCGGATACACCCATGCGTTGCGCAATCGGATCAACCAACACCCGAAAGAAGAGCAACGGCACCACATGGCACCTCACCGTTGCCAAATCCGGGGCTTGAACCGATGTGCGCTTGTGGTGCAGGTTATGCTCGCCCGGTTCTGTGTGCATGTGGTTGGGGCGCCGACGAACAGTTTCAAAGGTTTGCCAGAACATGAGCCCGGACATCATACGATTGCGCGGGGAAGGGCTTGTTGCCCGTGTCCTGCGTGGGTCGGCGTGGACGGCGCTTGGATATGGCGCAAGTCAGGCGATGCGTCTGGCCTCGAACCTGATTTTGACCAGGTTGCTGTTTCCCGAAGCCTTCGGTTTGATGGCCTTG
>JBKBOF010000195.1:0-5012 GCA_046294955.1 Paracoccaceae bacterium | reverse complement strand
ATCGCCACGTTGTACCTTGTCAGCCAGCTCCTCATCGCGGGTTGCCAGCGCCTGCGCGGCGGACAGGATGGCCTCCTCGACCAGCCCGCCCATCTTCATGATCATCGCCTGCACCGACTCAAGATCGCGGTCAAAGGCGCCCATGATGTGCGGTTCTTTGTTCATCGTCATGACAGGATGCTCCGATCAGCCGATGCGGCCAGTGATGTAGGCTTCCGTGCGGGGATCCTTGGGATTGGTGAAGATCGTGCCGGTCTCACCGTATTCCACCAGGTTGCCGAGATGGAAGAAGGCCGTGCGCTGCGACACGCGGGCCGCCTGCTGCATCGAGTGCGTCACGATCACCACCGAGAATGAGGAGCGCAGCTCGTCGATCAGCTCTTCGACCTGGGCCGTGGCGATAGGGTCGAGCGCCGAGCAGGGTTCGTCCATCAACAGCACCTCGGGCGAGGTGGCGATGGCGCGGGCGATGCAAAGCCGCTGCTGCTGGCCACCGGACAGGCCGGTGCCGGGACTATCCAGCCGGTCCTTGACCTCGTTCCAAAGCGCCGCCTTTTTCAGCGAGCTTTCGACGATGGCATCCATCTCGGCCTTGTTGCGAGTGAGACCATGGATTTTCGGGCCGTAGGACACGTTCTCGTAGATCGACTTCGGGAACGGGTTCGGCTTTTGGAACACCATCCCAACCTTGGCGCGCAGCTGCACCGGGTCCACCTGGCGGTCATAGATGTCTTGGCCGTCGATCAGGATCTTGCCGTCCACCCGGGCCGAGGCCACGGTGTCGTTCATCCGGTTGAGGCAGCGCAAAAAGGTGGACTTCCCGCAACCTGAGGGGCCGATGAAGGCGGTGACGGTCTTGTCCAGGATATCGACATCGACATCTTTCAGCGCATGGGTGGTGCCATAATGCACCTGCACGCCACGCGCCGTGATCTTGGCCTGGTTGATGTCCACGTCTCTCTCCACAATTCGCATATCGTTCATGACGTTCACTCCTGACCTTACCATTTCCGCTCGAATTTGTTGCGCAGGTAGATCGCAATCGCATTCATCATCACAAGGAAGCCCAGCAGCACCAGAATGGCCGCCGAGGTGCGGCTGGTAAAGCCGCGTTCGGGGCTGTCAGCCCAGATGAAGATCTGGGTGGGCAGCGCGGTCGCGGCATCGAAGGGGCCGGACGGTGCCGCAGTGACAAAGGCGTTCATCCCGATCAGCAGCAGCGGCGCTGTTTCGCCCAGCGCCTGCGCCAGCCCGATGATCGTGCCGGTCAGGATGCCGGGCATCGCCAGCGGCAGGACGTGCTGGAACACCACCTGCTGTTTTGACGCGCCGACGCCGAGGGCTGCCTCGCGGATTGATGGTGGCACAGCCTTGAGCGCGGCACGCGTTGCGATGATGATGGTCGGCAGCGTCATAAGCGCAAGCACCATACCGCCGACCAGTGGCACCGAGCGGCCCATGCCGAACGCCCCGACGAACACGGCCAATCCAAGCAGGCCGAACACCACCGAGGGCACGGCGGCCAGGTTGTTGATGTTCACCTCGATGAAATCGCTGACCTTGCTCTTCGGAGCGAATTCCTCAAGATAAATCGCCGACCCGATTCCGATGGGGAAAGCCAGCACGAAACAGGTCAGCAGTGCCCAGAACGACCCGAGGATGGCGCCGCGCAGGCCCGCAAGCTCGGGAAACCGCGAATCCGCATTGTTGATCAGGGCCGTGTTCAGAGGCTGCGTGACGCGCCCGTCAACCAACATGCGATCAAAGATCGCGATCTCGTCGTTTTTCAGACGCCGGAACTGTTCAGGCGTGTCACGGTCGATCAAGCCTTTCGCAAGCTGGTCGAACGGATCGGAAGTGGGCACGTTCAGCTTGATGGTCTTGCCCAGCAGGGTCGGATCGCCAACGATCTGGTCGCGCGCCGTGAATTGGGCCGCGTTCGACAGCACGCCGACGGCCTTGCGCTGTTCATCCAAGGCCAGGCCAGGCAGCGAGTCCGCGACCGACGCCTGCATGAGGCCACGATAGTCCGACCGTGCAAGGTTGTCGGGGTTGATGAACTCTTCACTGAAGGTCACGTCCAGCGTCACATGGGTCTGAGTAAACGCGTGGCGGCCGGTCAGGACCAGCGAGCCGATCAGCGTTGCCAGCATCGCAAAGGCAAAGGCGATGGCGGCAAGGCCGATGAACTTCAAGCGTGCTTCGGAACTGTTGCGCGATTTGACCCGCTTGCCAATTTCGGCCGAGGTCCAGTCGATCTTGCCTGCGGGAGAGGCGTCAGGATGGGAGGTTGCGTCGGTCATGTCCTATCGTCCTCAATCGTAGATTTCGCGGTATTTGCGCACGATGCGCAGCGCCAGCACGTTGATCCCCAGCGTCACGATGAACAGCATCATGCCGAGCGCAAATGCCGCAAGGGTCTTGGGGTTGTCGAATGAACTGTCGCCGATCAGCAACGTCACGATTTGCACCGTCACCGTTGTCACCGAGTCGAGCGGATTGATCGTCATCTTGGCGATCAGGCCGGCGGCCATCACTACGATCATGGTCTCGCCGATGGCCCGGCTGACAGCGAGCAGAACGCCACCGACGATGCCGGGGATAGCGGCTGGGAACAGCACCTTGAGCACCGTTTCGGCGTGGGTGGCGCCCAGCGCGAGCGAGCCGTCGCGCAGAGAGCGCGGCACGGCTGAAAGCGCGTCATCGGCAAAGGACGAGATGAACGGGATCAGCATGACCCCCATCACAATGCCCGCTGCCATCGCCGTGTTGGGTGCAATAGGAAGGCCCGACCATTCACCAAACCCGCGCAAGGCGGGCGCTATGGTGAGGACGGCGAAGAAGCCATAAACGACGGTTGGGATACCGGCGAGAACCTCCAGGATCGGCTTGGCGATCTTGCGGAAGCCGTGCGAAGCGAACTCGTTCAGATAAATCGCAGACATCAGCCCAACCGGGATCGAGATGAACATCGCGACGGTCGAGATGACCAGCGTGCCCAGCAGGACCGGCAACCAGCCGAAGGCGCCTGCGGCAGCGATCTGGTCCGCGCGCAGCGGAATCTGCGGCTCCCACTTGGTCCCGAACAGGAAATCATACCAAGGCACAAGCGTAAAAAAATGATAGGTTTCGAAGGCCAGCGATGCAATGATCCCGATGGTCGTGAAAATCGCAACGGTCGAGCAGAAGATCATCAGACCCGTCACGATGCCCTCAGCGCCCTGACGGGCGCGGAACTCTGGCGCGACGCGCTTCCACGAAAAGAACGCGAGCCCCCCCGCAAGGATTACCGTCAACACGACCATCAGCGTGGACGCCGTGGAGCGCAGGCTTGTCATCCGCTCGGCAGCTTCGACTTTCCAGGATTCTGGGCTGCCGAAAACGCGCCCCCCCGCGATCTGCTTGATTTCCGACAGAACCAACTGCGTCGCGCCCACATCGGTTCGATCAACAATGCCTTGCGGAATACCCGACATCGTCAGGCGGTCAATCACGGCCCCTTGGAACAATTGCCATAGGATCAGGAACACCAGTGTTGGCACCAGCACCATTAGCGCCGAGTAAAGCCCATGGAAGCTGGCAAGTGAATGAAGGCGAAAACCTTTGTCGCGCAACTGGTTGGCCGCGGCGCGGTTCAGCACATAGCCGAGCACTACGACCGCAAATAGGATGGTGAATGCAAGCGAGGTCATGGCCGCTCCGGGTTTCCGATCGTGTTTACCGAAAATGGTCAGTGTGCCGCCCGAGCCTTTGGGCGGCACACCAGGTCACATCAAGATCACTCGGTCGGAGCGTCGATGTTCTTGCCCGCAAGCACGCTGGCCTGATACTCTTTCATCATCGCTTCCGGTAGCGGGGTCATGCCACGCTGGGCCAGGTAGCCGCCAGCCTTCAGCGCTTCATCGGACATGTATTCTTCGATGAATTCCTGCAGGTTCGGGATCACGCCGCGGTGCGCGTTCTTGACGTAAAAATACAGCGGACGCGACACTTCGTATTCGTAGGCGGCGATAGTGTCGAAGTTCGGCTCGATGCCGTCGAACTTCACGCCCTTCAGCTTGTCGTTGTTTTCATACAGGAACGAATAGCCGAAGATTCCGAAGGCGTTCGGGTTGGCGTTCAGCTGCTGCACGATCAGGTTGTCGTTTTCGCCGGCCTCGATGAACGGGCCATCGGTGCGCATGCGCGAGCAGTTTTCAGTGACCCACTTGCTGTCAAAAGCACCGGTTTTCACGAAGTCCAGCTGCTTGCAGCCCTTGTGCATGGCGATCTCGACCCAGGCGTCGCGGGTGCCCGATGTGGGCGGCGGGCCATAGACGGTGATCGCTTCGGCGGGGAACGCTGGATTGATTTCGTTCCACATCTTGTACGGATTGTCTTTCCACTCGCCATCGACCGGAACTTGAGCGCCCAGAGCCATGTACATTTCGCCCAGGGTCATATCCCAGTCGAAGGTGTTGGCGCGCGACACCGACATCGACAGACCGTCGTTGCCGATCAGGGCTTCGGAAATGTCGGTCACGCCGTTCGACACGCAGAGGTCATACTCCGACTTCTTCATGGCGCGCGACGCACCGGTCAGGTCGGGGTGCGCTTCGCCGACACCCTGGCAGAACGCCTGGAATCCGCCGCCAGTGCCAACCGATTCGACGATGGGCGCGGGCGCGCCGGTCTGGTTGGCGAATTCTTCGGCAACCGCCTGGGAATAGGGGAACACGGTCGAAGAGCCGGTGACGCGGATCTGGTCACGGGCAGCGGCGGCGCCAGCCGAAACCGCCGCGATGGCAAGCGCCGACGCGCTGATTTTCATGAGGTTCATATCACTCTCCAGTGGATTTCTCAGGCCACGTCAGTCGCGGCCCCACGACAGGTGCTAGCGAGTTACGACGACAGTTTTCCCACACTTAAGTAACGCTTTTGCGACAATGTTGGGATTGACGGTGGGCTGCGATTTACTGGCAGTGCTTCTGGATGCTGTGCCAAGCGGCTGTCTGGCGCCCGCCTACTTTTCT
>JBKBOF010000194.1:0-5022 GCA_046294955.1 Paracoccaceae bacterium | reverse complement strand
GGCGCAGATCACTTCGTCCACAGCAGCCAGCCCGGCATCGGTCAGACAGGCTTGCATGACCGGCACCGCCAGATCTTCAAGCGACAAGCGCGCAAAGGCCCCACCTTTGGGAACAACCGCCGTGCGTCGCGCAGACAGGATCACCGCCATGGCGTTGCCTCGGCCTGCAGCGCCTGTAGATCGGTCTTGCCCGACGCCAGCAGTGGCCAATCCTGCCGCCAGATCACGCGGCGCGGCGCAACCATCGTCCCGAGTTTTGCCCGCGCAGCGATCAGGATCGCCTGTTCGCGCGTGGCGTCCCCCATCAGAACAGCGTGCAGCACATGGCCCCGATTGTCGTCGGTGCACGCAAGAACTGCGGCCCGTTCCACACCATCAAGGCCCAGCATGAACCGTTCGATTTCTTCGGGAAAAACATTCTGCCCGGCGATTGTGACCATTCGCCCCGCGCGTCCGCGCAGCACCAGACCCGCAGGCGTCATGGCCCCCACCTCCCCCACCGACAGCCAGCCGTCGCGCCAGCGCGCCGTACCCGGATCCACTCCGGCATAGCCAAGGAACAGATAGGGGCTGCGCACCCAGACCTCGCCCGGTTCACCCGCTGGCAGGACAGAGCCGCCCGCATCGCAAATTTGCACCTCGACCCCCGGATAGGGCTGGCCCACCGTATCAGAGCCATCCTTCGGCCCGGACAGCGTGATGAAACTGGCCTCTGCCGCGCCGTAAAACTCGCGCACCACCGCCAAAGGGGCCGCCATCGCCAAGGCGCGCCGCAACCCGGCTTCCAACTTTGCACCGCCGATCAGAACCAACCGCAGGTCGGGCCAAGCAACACCGCAGGCCAGCATCTGCACCAGATGCACCGGGGTTGCGTAGATCACCTCCGCCCGCCGTGCCGCCACCGCCGTGGCCATCCGGTCGGGGCGAAGGCCGTCCAGCAGATGCACCTCTGCCCCCAGACACAGCCCCTCCAGCGCGGCGTAAAGCGCCAGCGACTGCGACAATCGCCCCGGCACGGCCACCCGCACGCCGGGCCCGATCCCGAACAGGCGCGCATTAACCGCAAAACTGGCCAGCCACGATGCCTGTGTCCGCACAACACGCCGCGCACCGCCAAGGCTGCCACCGGTCAGCGTCTCGAAACACCCCGGCCCGGCCTCAAGGCTGCCAGACCCGCCAATCCGAAATGCCCGACCCTGCCCTGACAGTGCCGCCACCACTGCCGTGCTGCCGGGACGGTCCGGCAGCACGGACTGAAACACACCCACCAGCGGCACATCCGCGCCATCTGGCCCGATCAGCCGCGCGGTCTTCCGCGCTTGAAACCAATGGTGCGACGCGGGTTCAATCCCGACATCTGGTCGCATCAGCCGCGACCCCGCCACCGGCTTACGCCGCCACCAATGTCGTCATCCGACGCAGCGCCAGCAGATAGCCTTCGGTTCCGAATCCCGCGATAACCCCCTCGGCGCGCAGAGACACATAGGAATGGTGCCGGAACGCTTCGCGCTTGTGCACGTTGGAAATATGCACCTCCAGCACCGGGCCATCAAACGCGTTCAGCGCATCCAGAATGGCAACCGACGTATGGGTAAAGGCAGCTGGATTGATGATGATACCCGCGCCCTGACTGCGGGCCTCGTGCACCCAGTCGATGATCTGACCTTCGTGATTGGACTGGTGAAACCGGATCACCAGACCCAGATCTTCCGCCAGTGCCTCGCAGGCTTCGGCCACATCTTCAAGTGTTTCGCGGCCATAAATCTCGGGCTGGCGCAGGCCCAGCAGGTTCAGGTTCGGGCCGTTCAGAATATAGATGGGCTTTGCCATGGTGTCCCCTTTGCACATGCGGTCACGATACCGGGCGGAGCGGCGACCGCAAACCGCTTTTCGGTCCATCATTGGACCAAAAAAAGAGGCCCCGATCCCACAGGAAAGGAGCCTCAGGGAGACGCCGTAAGCCCTTTCTCAGGCGACCTTTTCCAGAACCATTTCAGGCTGGATGCCGAGCGCCCGCACAACTTCGCGGGTCAGATGCGGACGGTTCAAGGTGTAGAAATGCAGGTTTTCAACCCCGCCTTGCAGCAGGTGGTCGCAAAGTTGCGTGCAATGGGCCAACGCATACAGGTCTTCGCGCCCGTCACGCGCGGCGATCGTGAAGGCGTCGTCCAGCTTTGCCGGCACAGCCGAACCGCAGCGCTGCGCGAATTTCTTGGCGCCCTGCCAGCTTGTGATCGGCAGGATGCCCGGAATGATCGGCGCAGTGATGCCTTCTTTCACGCATAGATCGCGGAAGCGGAAGAACGTTTCGGCATCAAAGAAGAACTGGGTGATCGCGCTTGATGCTCCGGCATCGATCTTGCGCTTCAGCCAGCGCACATCGGCCAGCGTGTCGGCAGCATCGGGGTGCGGTTCGGGATAGGCGCCCACGCGCAGCTTGAACTTGCCCGTCGCGGCCAAAGCCTCGATCAGCTCGACCGACGAGGCAAATCCATCGGGATGCGCGGTGAAGCGTTCGGCCCCTTTCGGCGCATCGCCCCGCAGGGCGACAATCTCGGTCACGCCAGCCTCGGCGTAGGCGGCCGCAATCTCAAGTGTCTCGGCGCGGGTGGCATCGACACACGTCAGGTGTGCGGCGACATTCAGACCATAGTTCTTGCCGATGGTCGCCACCGCATCATGGGTCAGTTTGCGGGTGGTGCCGCCCGCACCATAGGTTACGGAAACAAATTCTGGCTGCATCGGCGCCAGCGCCTGCACGGTTTCCCAAAGACGGAACGACGCATCCAGCGTCTGGGGTGGGAAGAACTCGAACGAAATGCGCGGCGTGGCCATGGTCGTCTCCTTGTGATGCACCCTTGTCGCAGATTCCATGATGTGAGACAAATTCATAAACTTCACGATCATCTTGTGGTGAACCTCATGTATATCGAACTCCGGCACCTGCGCACCATCCGCGCGATCCATCAGGCGGGCGGCCTTGCACGGGCAGCCGACATCCTGAACATGACGCAATCGGCGCTGTCACATCAGGTGGCAAATCTGGAAGATCAGGCCGGGATGGAGCTGTTTGTCCGCCGATCCAAGCCCATGCGTCTGTCGGCTGCCGGCATCCGGATGCTGCGCGCCGCAGACCGCATCCTGCCTGAAATCGACGCGATGGAGGAAGAATTCCGCGCCCTGCGGTCGGGCAAGACCGGCCGTCTGCACATCGCCATCGAATGTCATGCCTGCTTTGACTGGCTGTTCCCGGTGCTGGAGTTGTTTCGCCATGCCTGGCCCGAGGTGGACGTGGACATCCGTGCGGGTCTTGCCTTTGACGCCCTTCCCGCCCTGAACCGTGAAGAGGTGGATCTTGTCATCTCTTCCAATCCGGTGGACCTGCCCGGCATCACCTTTAACCCCTTGTTCGACTATCACCCAACCTTTGTCGCCGCGGCCTCCAACCCTCTGGCCGCAAGAGATTTTGTGGCGGCTGACGATTTCCGGGATCAGGTTTTGATCACCTATCCCGTCACGCGTGACAAACTGGACGTGTTTTCCGAATTGCTGACCCCGGCCAAGGTGGAACCCCGCGCGCAACGCACGGTGGAACTGACGGCGGTCATCTTGATGCTTGTGGCGTCTGGCCGGGGCGTGGCCGTGCTGCCGGACTGGGTGCTGCGCGAGATCAAGGGCAAGGACGACTACATCACCCGCCCGCTGGGCCCGGACACCGTGACCAAACGCCTCTTTGCCGCCACCCGCACCGAAGACGCAGCCAAGCCGTTCATGGCGCATTTCCTGCGGTTGTGCCGCAGCGAGCCAGTCAAACTTCAACGGATATGACGGGCGGGGCTTCGCAGACAGACAAGGTGCGATGGATCCACGCGCTGTAAGCGTGCGACTGTTCGGATCAGACCTGAGCCATCGCAACGCATTCTTCATTGACTTGGATGCATGGTCGGAAAATATCATTTCGACCGGGCAAGTCCGGGGACGGAGGGTGGCATGCGCCGTTTTTTCACTGCACTGGCCTTTTGCCTAGGCGTAAACCTCCTCATTCCCACAGTGTCCACGGCCCAAGAGCCCGAGCGCGTTGTGGCCCGGGTCAGCCTGAGCAGGCAGGTGATGGAAGTCTATCACGAAGGTCGCAAACTGTTTGAATGGCCCGTCTCGACCGCGCGCCAAGGCAAGGTCACGCCGACCGGACAATGGGCAGGGGCACAGTGGTTGTCGCGCAACCACCGGTCCAGCCGCTACAACAACGCGCCGATGCCCTATGCGATTTTCTACAACGGCAACTACGCGATACATGGCACCGATCAGATCCGCAAACTCGGCAGTCCTGCCAGTGCTGGATGCGTCCGCCTGCACCCGTCAAACGCAAGGATCCTGTTCAACATGGTCCGGGCCGAGGGTAGGGACAATCTGCGCGTGGTTGTGGTTCGTTAGGCAATAATACCCAAGCACCCTGAAATACGCGACCTGATGGCCTGCAAAGCCTTCTTGCCCGACTCACACAACCGAACTTAACCTTTCTCCACCATTTACGGATCGAAAAAGGATTGATCCATGGCTTTGCAGACACTGTCCATTCTGACCCGTCTTGTGACACGCCTTATGCTGGCCTTTCTGGCCCTCGCTCCGATGCTTGCACCGCAGCCGGTCGCCGCACAAGACGTAGCGCTCAGCCGGGCCGGCCTTCCCGATCAATGGGTGATCATCGGCATCAAACCAACCGAACGCTTGCAGTTGCGCAGCCTGCCGGGAACGATGTTCAACACGACCGGAACAGTGCGCCTGAATGAAACCGTTCAGAATATCGGTTGTGCAGAAGTTTTCGGTGCCAGATGGTGCAAGATCCAAAAGCTGACCGGGGACCGCGCCCAAGGCTTTGTGCGCAGCCGGTATTTGACGGACCGACCGACAAAACCCTCACCTGACGACAATTTCGCCGGTGGGCCGGACTTCTGGCAGGTTTACGGGCTGAAAGCGTCTGATCGTCTGAATATCCGCGCCACACCATCGGCACAGGCGCGA
>JBKBOF010000193.1:0-5034 GCA_046294955.1 Paracoccaceae bacterium | reverse complement strand
GAATTCAAGGTTTTCCGCCGCTTTGCGCATTTGAAGCCGCAGGGCATCCAGATGGGCCGCAAGGTTCTGCCCAACCATGGGCTTGCCCACCTTGGCCGTCACGCGCGCCATGTCGGTATCGCCCTGCCATAGGCCCGAAAGCACATCTTCGATGTTCTTCTTGACCGTCTGTGGCGTGATGCCGTGCAGCGTGTTGTAGGCAACCTGCTTTTCGCGGCGTCTGTTGGTTTCGCGCAAAGCCCGTTCCATACTGCCGGTGATGCGATCCGCATACATGATCACCCGGCCATCGGCATTGCGCGCCGCCCGCCCGATGGTCTGGATCAGTGACGTTTCCGACCGCAGGAAACCTTCCTTGTCGGCGTCCAGAATGGCCACCAACCCACACTCGGGAATGTCGAGGCCTTCACGCAAAAGGTTGATCCCAACCAGCACGTCAAACGCTCCCAGCCGCAAATCGCGCAGGATTTCAATGCGCTCGATGGTGTCGATGTCCGAGTGCATATAGCGGATGCGGATGCCCTGTTCGTGGAAATACTCGGTCAGATCCTCGGCCATGCGCTTGGTCAGTGTGGTGACCAGCACCCGCAATCCCTGCGCCGCGACCTTGCGGATTTCGTCCAGAAGGTCATCAACCTGCATCTCGACCGGCCGGATTTCGACCACCGGATCGACCAGCCCGGTGGGGCGGATCACCTGTTCGGTAAAGACGCCACCCGCCTGTTCCAGTTCCCATGCGGCGGGGGTGGCGCTCACGAACACCGACTGCGGCCGCATTGCATCCCATTCTTCGAACTTCAGCGGCCGGTTGTCCATGCAAGACGGTAAGCGGAAGCCGTGTTCCGCAAGGGTCATCTTGCGTCGGAAGTCGCCCTTGTACATGCCCCCGATCTGCGGGACCGAGACGTGGGATTCGTCCGCAAACACAATCGCGTTGTCGGGGATGAATTCAAACAGGGTGGGTGGTGGTTCGCCCGGTGCACGACCCGTCAGGTAGCGTGAATAGTTTTCGATGCCGTTGCAGACGCCGGTGGCTTCCAGCATTTCCAGATCGAAATTGGTGCGTTGCTCCAGCCGTTGGGCTTCCAGAAGCTTGCCCTCGTTGACCAACTGATCCAGCCTTTGGCGCAATTCCTTTTTGATACCGATGACGGCCTGCTGCATTGTCGGGCGGGGGGTCACGTAGTGGCTGTTGGCATAGATGCGGATCTGGTTGAACGTGTCGGTCTTGGCGCCGGTAAGCGGGTCGAACTCGACAATCCCCTCCAGCTCTTCGCCGAAGAACGAAAACCGCCATGCCCGATCTTCAAGGTGGGCAGGCCAGACTTCGACCGAATCGCCGCGTACGCGAAAGCTGCCGCGCTGGAACGCCTGATCGTTGCGGCGGTATTGCTGTGCCACCAGTTCCGCCATCACCTTGCGCTGGTCATAGGATGTGCCCACCACCAGATCCTGCGTCATGGCCGAATAGGTCTCGACCGAGCCGATGCCATAGATGCACGACACCGACGCCACGATGATGACATCGTCCCGTTCCAGAAGCGCCCGCGTGGCCGAGTGGCGCATCCGGTCGATCTGTTCGTTGATCTGGGATTCCTTCTCGATATAGGTATCGGACCGAGGAACATAGGCTTCGGGCTGGTAATAGTCATAATAGCTGACGAAGTATTCGACGGCATTGTCCGGGAAAAAGCCCTTGAATTCGCCGTATAATTGGGCCGCCAGCGTCTTGTTTGGCGCAAGGATGATCGCTGGACGTTGGGTCTTTTCGATGATCTTGGCCATCGTAAATGTCTTGCCGGTGCCGGTGGCCCCCAAAAGCACCTGATTGTGCTCTCCTGCCATCACCCCGGCGGAAAGTTCGGCGATGGCGGTCGGCTGATCGCCCGCCGGCTGGAACGGAGTTGCAAGCACGAACTGTCGCCCACCTTCCAGCTTTGGCCGGGTCAGAACCTCGGGTCGGTCGGTCAGGGCGTTGGCGTTGTTATGGGGCATGGCGTCCTTTCGCGGGGCGGTCGATTCCCTTGCGGGAAGAATGTATTCCGTTTTTGTTCCTACAAAAGGGGGATGAAGATGAATCACCTTTCCTACGCTTGAGTTAAAAAATAATCTTCAATTTTAAGGGAAGCACGTTAAAAATTTGCATCTTTAGATTGTAATTTGATTTCACTTTTGGCACAATTAAAGCGCAAGCAGCAACAACCGCTGTCGGCTGGTTGCACCACACACCCCACCCACACCCCGTAATCAGCCGACAGCACCCCTGCCCGTACCGGCGCTGCAGGATAGATTTAGTGGCGCGCGAATTACTTTGGCTGAATGATTTCTGTTCCGATCATCAGGTTGTCGTCCCAACGATAGATCAGATCACGGTTTTCCTGCGTGCAATCGGACCGGATCAAGACACCATCCGACACTCGATAAGTCCCGCTGCTTTCTTTTGGTGATCCGGCGCCATAAGTTGCGTTGGGGGTAAACCCGCCTTCGGACGAAAAAGCGTTGGACGCAATCGAACCAAAGCGTGCCATTGCATCACCAAAACCAATTCACCACGGGGTTGACTGTGCTTATGGCGCGGAGATGACTCAAGGATACAATCCTGAGGTGAGCAATGTTTTGCTGATCAGCCCTCTGCAGACAAGTCTTGCACCCGCGGATCGGTCAGGGCTATATCCGGGGTGTTACATTGGGAGGTATCATGCGCGCCCGGATTTATCAGCCCGCCAAAACAGCCATGCAGTCTGGAACCGCCAAGACGCATGGATGGATTCTCGAATTCGCGCAAGCCTCGGCGCGTGAGGTGGACCCCCTGATGGGATGGACTTCGTCCGGTGACACACAGGCGCAGGTCAAGCTCCGATTCGACACTCGCGAGGCGGCCGAAGCTTATGCAAAGGCCAAGGGCATAGACTATGATGTCCAAATGCCAAAGGCACGCAAACCCGTGATCCGTGCCCGAGGTTATGGCGAAAACTTCGCCACAGACCGTCGTAGCGTCTGGACCCATTGAATTAGAACACTTTTCGACGACCCGACACGTCCGCAGCAACCGAAATGTGGCTGCGAGCCTTCCTGATTTTTGGACAAGAGGTTTGGTAGGGCCGGAGGGACTCGAACCCCCAACCAAGGCGTTATGAGCGCCCGGCTCTAACCATTGAGCTACAGCCCCGTACCGAAGCCTTGCCTAGCAGATCATACGCGGGGGTCAAGATTGGGTTGGTTTGTTGCGGACGCAAAGGGAAAAGCGTATTGGGACGCCAACAACGGATTCCCTGAACGGAGACGGGTAATGACCAAAGGCCACAACGGGTTGACCTATGCCGATGCGGGTGTGGACATTGACGCGGGGAATGCTCTGGTCGAACGCATAAAACCAGCCGCCAAACGGACGATGCGCACAGGCACCATGGGCGGTTTGGGTGGGTTCGGGGCACTGTTCGATCTTAAGGCGGCCGGATACCACGACCCTATCCTTGTGGCGGCCACCGATGGCGTCGGAACCAAACTGCGCATTGCGATTGATACCGGAAACGTGGATACCATCGGCATCGATCTGGTGGCGATGTGCGTCAACGATCTGGTGTGCCAAGGCGCCGAACCCTTGTTTTTCCTGGACTATTTTGCAACTGGCAAGTTGGAGCTGCATCAAGCCACCCGCATCATCACGGGGATTGCGGCGGGGTGTGAAGCCAGTGGCTGCGCGCTGATCGGTGGCGAGACGGCGGAAATGCCGGGGATGTATCATGGCGGTGATTTTGATCTTGCGGGCTTTGCCGTGGGGGCGATGGAGCGCGGGGCCGACCTGCCTGCCGGGGTGGCGGAAGGTGATGTGATCCTTGGCCTTGCGTCCAACGGCGTCCATTCCAACGGCTACAGCTTTGTGCGCAAGGTCGTCGAAATGTCGGGCCTTGGGTGGGACGCAGCATCGCCTTTCAGTGATGGATCGTTGGGCGATGCCCTTCTGGCGCCGACACGGCTTTATGTGAAACAGGCTTTGGTGGCGGTGCGGGCAGGGGGGGTGCATGCCCTTGCCCATGTCACCGGCGGTGGTCTGACCGAAAACCCGCCGCGTGTGATCCCCGAAGGTCTGGCGTGCGAGATCGACCTTTCATCGTGGGAACTGCCGGGGGTGTTCCGCTGGCTTGCCACCACGGCAAGCATGTCGGAACGCGAACTGCTCAAGACCTTCAACTGCGGCATTGGCATGATGCTTGTCGTGGCAAAGGATCGTGCGGATGCGCTGGAAGACCTGTTGCGTACGACGGGCGAAACAGTGGTGCGCATGGGGCGTGTCGTTCCGGGTGAAGACGTGGTCTACAAGGGTCAGCTTCTGTGACACGGGTTGCCATCCTAATTTCCGGGGGTGGCTCAAACATGCTGCGGCTGGTCGAGGCGATGCAGGCTGAAAACTTTGCGGTGCCTGTGCTGGTGGCATCGAACGACCCCACCGCCGCAGGGTTGGCAAAGGCCGAAGAGCGGGGTGTGGCGACGGCGGCGGTTGACCACCGGACCTTTGGACGCGACCGCGCTGCATTTGAGGCGCTGCTTTTGCAACCGCTTCTGGCTTCGAAACCGGATGTGCTGTGCCTTGCGGGTTTCATGCGCGTCCTGACCCCCGATTTTGTGCGCCGATTCGAGGGCCGGATGCTGAACATCCACCCATCGCTGTTGCCGAAATATCCGGGCCTGCACACGCATCAGCGCGCGCTGGATGCAAAGGACGCACAGGCAGGCTGCACCGTGCATGAAGTGACCGCAGAACTGGATGCCGGGCCGATCATTGGTCAGGCGCGGGTGCCTGTGCTCGCCGATGATACAGCCGAGTCTTTGGCGGCACGGGTTCTGGTGCAAGAGCACAGGTTATATCCGGCCGTTCTGCGCAGATTTGTTGCCGGACAGCGATCACCCCTGTTGCTTGACTGATCGTCAGGCAAAAGCAAGCCGCGCGGTGGCCCGGGGCAGGACCGGGCGGGCCATGCCGCCACCGGTTCCCTTTTGCGGGCATATGTGCGGAAACAAGCGCCGGATCTCGTG
>JBKBOF010000192.1:0-5053 GCA_046294955.1 Paracoccaceae bacterium | reverse complement strand
CATTTTCCCGATCTGAATAAGTGGAACTGAAGCTGCAAAGAAGCGAGCACTCCGCTCTGATGAGTATAATGGCCACATACTCATAAACAATGGAGCTGATAGAAAATGGACAATCGGCATGGCGGCTGCGTTGGAAGCGGTGCGTGCGCTCGGCTCTCCGGTGATCAGTCTTACCGGTGTGGGCCAGAACGACATCGCGGTCACGGCCGAAGGTCTGGACATTGTGGTTCAGCTTTCGGATGCGGAAAAAGCGGCTACCGACGACCGCACCATCCAGCAAAGCCTTGAAATCGTGCGCCGCCGGGTGGACGAAGTTGGCACGCGCGAGCCTACGATCCAGCGGCAGGGCGCGGATCGCATCCTGATCCAGGTGCCGGGCATCGGATCTGCCGCCGAACTCAAGGCGCTAATCGGCACCACGGCGAAGCTGACCTTCAATCCGGTGATCGGGCGGACGGCAGATGCCGGTGCCAATGCGGGTGCGCGCAATCTGTTGCTGCCGTCGATGGACGAGGCGGGTCTGTACTACATTGTCGAGGAAACACCTGTGGTGACCGGCGAAGAATTGGTTGATGCGCAGCCCGCCTTCGACCAGAACAATCGCCCCGCTGTCAATTTCCGTTTCAATCCGTCCGGTGCACGCAAATTCGGCGACTACACGGCCGCGAATATCGGTGCGCCCTTTGCCATCGTGCTTGACAACGAGGTGATCAGCGCCCCGGTGATCCAAAGCCATATTCCCGGCGGATCGGGCATTATAACCGGGTCTTTCTCGGTTGAAGAAAGCACGGCACTGGCGATCTTGCTGCGCGCGGGCGCCTTGCCTGCCGAACTGACCTTTCTGGAAGAGCGCACCATCGGCCCGGAACTCGGGCAAGACAGCATCGACGCCGGAAAGACGGCAGCCCTGATCGCCATGGGTGCCGTGGTGTTCTTCATGATCGCCAGCTATGGTCTGTTCGGAACCTTTGCCACTATGGCCCTTGGCATAAACGTGGCACTGTTGTTTGCCGCCCTGTCGGTCATCGGTGGCACGCTGACCCTGCCGGGCATTGCCGGTATCGTTTTGACCATCGGTATGGCGGTGGATGCCAATGTGCTGGTGTTTGAACGAATCCGCGAAGAACTGCGCAGCGCCAGATCTCCCGGCCGGGCCGTGGAACTGGGGTATGAAAAGGCATTGTCAGCGATCGTGGATGCCAACATCACCACCTTCATCACGGCTACTGTGCTGTTCGCGGTGGGGTCTGGCCCGGTGCGCGGCTTTGCCATCACGCTGGGCATCGGGATCATCACCTCGGTCTTTACCGCATTGTTCGTGACGCGGGTTCTGGTCGAGATGTGGATCGGCTGGCGTCGTCCCAAGACCATCATCGTGTAAGGGAAAAACTTATGGCATTTCGTCTGCGTCTTGCACCCGAACACACCAACATCAACTTCTTCTATTTGCAGAAAACCACGCTGGCGATCTCTGCGGCCTTGGTCGCTGCGTCGGTCGTCCTTTGGCTTGTGATGGGCCTGAACTTCGGGATCGACTTTCAGGGTGGCACCACGATCCGGACCGAAAGCAACCAGCCGGTGGATGTCGGAGCGTATCGCAGCGCATTGTCGGAGCTGGATTTGGGTGATGTGTCGATCACCGAGGTTTTCGATCCGACCTTTGATGCCGATCAGCATGTGGCGCAGGTCCGGATCGCGGCGCAGGACGGATCCGAAGCCGTGACCCCGGATGTTGTCAACGCGGTTGAGGCGGCGCTGAAGACCGTGGACCCGTCGATCACCTTCCCGTCGGTCGAGTCTGTCGGCCCCAAAGTGTCGGGCGAGCTGATCCTGAGCGCCATTCTGGCGGTCTTCGGGGCCTCGGCGGCGATCCTGGTTTACATCTGGTTGCGCTTTGAATGGCAGTATGCGATCGGCGCTGTGGCGGCGTTGGTGCATGACGTGATCATCACCATCGGTGTGTTTGCGCTGTTCCAGATCAAGTTCGATCTGGCCATCGTGGCGGCGCTGTTGACCATTCTGGGCTATTCAATCAACGACACTGTGGTGATCTTTGATCGGCTGCGTGAAAATCTGGTCAAATACAAGACCATGCCGCTGCGTGACGTGATGAACCTGTCGGCCAATGAAACCCTGTCGCGCACGTTGATGACCACAGGCACCACCTTGATCGCGCTGATTGCCATGCTGATCTTTGGCGGTGATGTGATCCGCGGATTTGTCTTTGCCATCACCTTCGGCATCATCATCGGCACCTATTCGTCGGTCTATGTCGCCAAGAACCTTGTGCTGATGATCGGTCTTGACCGGTCCGACAAGCCAAAGACCGGCGCACCCGACGAATACGCCAATATTGATGCCTGACCCCATGCGCCTGACCGAGATCAGCTACGGCACCGCCAAACCGATCGAAGGCTACGGGCCCGGCTTTTTCCGGGTTGGGGGCCATGTGTTGCGCGGTGCCTGTCTGATCACGCCGTGGGATGCCGGGTTGTGGGGCGGTTTCGATGACACCGAAGCTCCGCTGTCGCTTGCGGGTCGGATCGACGTGCTGTTTGTCGGCACCGGGTCCGAAATTTTCCACCCGCCCGCAGCCTTCCGCACCGTGCTGGAGGCATCGGGCATCGGGGTTGAGGTGATGAACTCCCCCGCCGCCTGCCGAACCTACAACGTGCTGTTGTCCGAAGGTCGTCGCATCGCGGCCGCGTTGTTGCCGGTTCGGGGCTGACGGCTATTCTGCGGCTATGGTGATCACTGGCTCCATCTCCGCAAGCACCTCTGCCGATAGGTGGCACTTGATCTGATGGCCGCCCGCCAGCACCTGAACCGGCGGCAGGACCGTGTCGCACAGCCCCCCCGGCACCTGACTTTTCCAGCGGCAGCGGGTCTGGAACGGGCAGCCGGGCGGTGGGTTCATGGCGGACGGAATGTCGCCTTCCAGCACGATCCGGCGCTTTTTCACCCGTGTATCGGCGATCGGCACGGCGGACAAAAGCGCCTCGGTGTAGGGATGATAAGGTGGGCTGAAAACCTGATCGGTGGTGCCCAACTCGACCACATGGCCCAGATACATCACCATCACCCGGTCCGACAGATAGCGCACGATCGACAGATCATGGCTGATGAACAACAGCGTGGTGTGGTTTTCACGCTGGATATCCATCAAAAGATCGGTCACCGCCGCCTGCACGCTGACATCCAGCGCCGACACCGGTTCATCCGCGACCACAACCTTGGCGCCACCGGCAAAGGCGCGGGCAATTCCAACGCGCTGCTTTTGCCCGCCGGACAATT
The DNA here is from genome assembly GCA_046294955.1 of Paracoccaceae bacterium. Taxonomy (GTDB): domain Bacteria; phylum Pseudomonadota; class Alphaproteobacteria; order Rhodobacterales; family Rhodobacteraceae; genus Pseudotabrizicola. The sequence continues at coordinate 1,759 of JBKBOF010000192.1, read as the reverse complement.
GACGCGGCATCCGGTCGGCGAATGCACGCGGCAGTTTGACCATGTCGAGAAGGTTGAGCATCATCGCTTCGCGATCGGCATCTGACGTGCCTTTCTTGAAAATCTCAAGCGCGCGGATGATCTGGCGACCCACGGACATGGACGGGTTGAGCGTGTCGAACGGGTTCTGAAACACCATTTGCAGCCGGGACACGGTGTCGGTGTTGCGGGCCTGAATCGGCGTGTCCTGCACATTTTCGTCAAACAGCATGATGCTGCCGCTCGTTGCCGTCTCCAACCCCATCAGCACCTTGGCAAAGGTGGATTTGCCGCAACCGGATTCGCCCACAATGGCGAGGGTTTCGTTCTCATGCGCCTCGAAGCTGAGGGATTCGTTGGCCTTGACGACCTTTTCCGCGCCACCCCCAAAAGCCCCAGCCGAAACAGAGTAGTATTTCTTCAGATCCTCCATCTTCAGCACCAGACGGCCGGGGGGCAGTTTTTCGGTGACTTTGCCGACCTTGGCTGGGGCGTCCCAGTCGATGTCTTTCCAGCGCAGGCAACGGCTGGCATGTCGGTCATGACCGGGCACAGGGTCCATCGGGATGTCACCTGTGTTGCAGACACCATCGCGAAAATAATCGCAGCGCGGACCGAAGTTGCAACCCCGTGGCCGTTCATGCGGCAAGGGGAAATTGCCCGGAATGGCGATCAGCGGGCTGGAATTCTTGTCGGCCCCCGGCAAGGGGATCGAGCGGAACAGCGCCTGCGTGTAGGGATGGCGCATCTTGTCGAACACCTCGGTGACATTGCCGGTCTCGACCGCCTCGCCCGAATACATCACGCAGAGCCGGTCGCAGACATCAAGGATCAGGCCAAGGTTGTGGCTGATGAACAGCATGGATGTGCCGTATTTGGCCCCCAGATCCTTGACCAGATCGACGATCCCTGCCTCTACTGTCACGTCCAGCGCGGTGGTCGGCTCGTCAAGGATCAGCAGGGCCGGTTTGGCCATCAGCGCCATGGCAATCACAATGCGCTGCTGCTGCCCGCCCGACAACTGATGGGGATAGGCGTGCAGGATCCGATCAGGGTCGGGCAGGCGGACATCGGCAATGATCTGACGCGCAAGTTTCAGGGCATCGGCCCGGCTGAGACCCTGGTGGATCATCGGCACTTCGGCCAGCTGGTCACCCACGCGCATCGCGGGGTTCAGACTGGCCATCGGCTCCTGATAAATCATCGCTATTTCCGAGCCGCGGATATGGCGCAGCGCGTCCTCGGTCATGTGGGTCAGGTCGCGACCCTTGAATTTGATGCTGCCGCCGGTGATACGGCCGTTCTTGCCAAGGTCACGCATCACAGCCAGGGCGACAGTGGATTTGCCACAACCGGATTCGCCCACCAGCCCCATGGATTCACCTGCCATCACGGTGCAGGAAAAATCCATCACGGCCGGAATTTCACGCAGGCGGGTGAAAAAGCTGATCGAGAGGTTCTCGATTTCGAGGATCGGTTTGGATGGGTCCCAGTCGGTCATCATCGCTTCCTTTGGGGTCGGTTCCTGTAGGCAGGTGCTGGCCCGGGGGCCAGCCCCCGCGCCCCCGGGAGATTTATGAACAGAGGAACCGGTCAGGTTCAGTTTGGATCAGGCGGTGCATCAGTCCCTCAGGCGTTCTTCGCGCAGACCGTCGGCGAGCAGGTTCAGGCCCAGCCCCAAGCTCATCCACGCGAGGGCAGGGACAACAGCGGGGTGGGCATAGATCGCCAGAAGGCGGCG
>JBKBOF010000191.1:0-5238 GCA_046294955.1 Paracoccaceae bacterium | reverse complement strand
CTGGACATGGCCGAAAGCCACATGCGCAGCCTGATCGCCGACGTGCCGGACGGCACCTATTCCGGCACCGCCATTCTGGAAGATGCAGGCCATGGCTATGGCGATTTCGAAATCACCGCGACAGTGACCATCAAGGGCGACGGCTGTCACATTGCCATCCAGTCGCCCCCGCAAATCCCGTATTTCATCAACAGCTACGAAGGCAACAGCCACTCGGGCGTCTATCTGGGCCTGATGATGTTCGCGCAACTGCCGCCGCCCTACAACGAAGGGCTCTATCGCTGCGTCAGCACCGACATGGGGCCGAAGGGCACCCTGTGCAACGCAAAAGCCCCTGCCCCGCATATGAACTGCACCACGACACCGATGGAGACATTGACCGATGCCGTGCGTCTGGCCTTTGAACAGGCCGCACCCGACAAGGTGTCGGCAAGCTGGGGCCATGCGAACGGGTGCAACATCGCAGGCTGGGACAAGCGCCACGACGAAGAATACGTCACCATGGTGCTGGCCTCGATCATCTCGGGCGCCGGGGCCACCTCCACCCAGGACGGCTGGCATGCCTGCGGGCCCGAATGTTGCTTTGGCGCACTGACCTCGGGTGACATCGAAATGCTGGAACACAGCTATCCGATCATCATCCACCGCTACGGCCTGATGGAAGATTCGGGCGGCGCGGGCAAGCATCGCGGCGGGTCCGGCACCTGCTGGGAGGTGGAGCCGCTGGATACGCCGATGACCCTGATCACCTTCGGCGAAGGCCGTCGGATCCCCGCGATGGGGGCAGCGGGTGCTAAATCCGCGATGGTCGAGAAAAAGGTCGGGCGATTGGAAGTCACCCGCGATGGCAAGACGCAGATCATCACCGACAACGTCATCGAAACCATCCAGCCCGGAGAACGCGCCGCCAACAAGAACCCCGGCGGTGGCGGTTACGGCCCGGCCTATGAACGTGATGTGCAAAAGGTGGTCGAAGATGTGCGCAACGGTCTTGTCAGTCTGGAAGGCGCGCGGCGTGATTATGGCGTGATCATCACCGACCGCGACACGCTCGCCGTTGACGCAAACGCCACCGCCGACCTGCGCCACGCCTCGGCCTGACGCCTCGCCCTCTTCATCTGTTCAAAAATATCCTCGGGGGGCTCGGGGGGCAGACAGCCCCCCGCCGTTCCGCCAAGCCGCCGCTGCCAAGGCGGGCCTCAGATAAAGGATTTCACCCATGCAGACCAAATACCGTTTGGGCATTGATGCAGGCGGCACCTTCACCGACTTCATTCTTGCCGACCGCAGCGGCGAATTGCGCATCTTCAAGGCGCTCTCCACACCGCAAGACCCGACCCAGGCCATCCGCAACGGTCTTGCCCTGATCGAAGAGGAAACCGGGATCACCGCGACCGAAATCGTGTCCAACGCCGATCTGTGCATCAACGGCACCACGGTGGGCCTGAACGCCCTGATTCAGCACAAGGGCGCGCGCACCGGCTTGATCGCCACGAAGGGTCACGAAGACAGTATCGAAATCCGGCTGGGCCACAAGGAAGACGGCTATCGCTATGACCCGGACTATCCGCCTGCCCGCATGCTGGTGCCGCGTTATCTGCGGTGGCCGGTGCGCGAACGGGTGGTATCCACCGGCGCTGTCCACACGCCGATGCACGAAGAGGACGTCCGCGCCGCCTGCGACCATTTCCTGCGCGAGGGTGTGGAGTCGGTGGCGATCTCTTTCGTCTGGTCGGTTCTGCACCCCGATCACGAACGCCGCGCCGCCGAGATCGTGCGCGAGATGATGCCCGGCGTGCGCCTGACCGTCGGCAGCCAGCTCTACCCGCAGGTGCGAGAATACACCCGCACCTCTACCGCCATCGTCAACGCTTACCTTGCCCCGATCCTGTCCGCCTACGTCGAGGCGGTGGACGGCTACTTCCGCAGTCTGGGCGCGCGCAATCCGGTGCGGTATTTCCAGTCGAACGGCGGGCTTGCGCTTGGGTCGGTGGTATCGGATCAATCGGTCTATGCCATCAACTCCGGTCCTGCATCCGCCCCGCAGGCAGCGCTTTATATCGGCGAGCCGTGGGATCTGAAGAATATCATCACCGTCGATATGGGCGGCACGTCATTTGATATCACCCTGACCCGCGATGGCAGGGCGAATGTGTCCAAGAACATCGACTTCCTGCGCTATCGCATCGGTATTCCGATGATTCAGGTCGAAACACTGGGTGCGGGCGGCGGATCGATCGGCTGGATCGACTCGATGGGCCTGTTGCAGATGGGTCCGCAATCGGCGGGGTCCGAACCGGGTCCGGCATGTTATGATCAGGGCGGCGACAAACCCACGACGACCGACGCCAACCTTGTGCTGGGTTATCTGAATCCCGACGGGCTGGTGGGCGGGCGTCTGCCCTTGGATGTGGCAAAGGCGAGGGCCGCAATCGCGACGCATCTGGGCAAACCGCTGGGCCTGAGCACGGAACAAGCCGCCTACGGCATGTACACCATCGTCAACAACAACATGGTCAACGCCATCCGTCGCGTGTCGGTCGAACGCGGCTATGACCCGCGCGATTTTGTGCTGAACTGCGCAGGTGGGGCCACGGGCGCGCATATCACAGCGCTCGCCCGCGAAATGGGCATCCGGCGGGTATTGGTGTCAAAACTCGCATCGGGGCTTTGCGCTTACGGCCAGATCATTTCGGACGTGAAATACAATTACATGGCCCCGGCCCCGGTCCGTCTGGAAGGTGCAGTCGCCGCAGCAAAACTGGATGCGTTGTTCAACGGGCTGGAACAGCGTGGCCGCCACGATCTGTCCGAGGATGGCTTCGGCCCCGACCGCATCTCGATCCGCCGCAGTCTGGACATGCGCTATGTCGGTCAGGTGCATGAATGTACGGTCGATGTCGATCCCTTCACACTGGACGAAGCCGCGCTCGACACATTGAAAGCTGCCTTCCACGCGCGGCACGAAGAACTTTACACGTATTGCGAACCGGCAAGCGTGGTCGAAGTGGTGAATGTGGAAAGCGCGATCTGGGGCCGGGTGGACCGTCCAAAGCGGATTTCTGTTGAAAAGGGCAAGGGTGCCGCCCATGCTGAAATGGGAACACGCCCGATGATCTTTACCGCCGACGGGGTGGCGCGCGACACGGCTGTATATGTGGGTGCAAAGCTTGGGGCCGGCGACCGGATCACCGGCCCCGCCGTCATCGAAGAGGTGACAACGACCGTTGTGATCGAACCGGACTGGACAGCCGAATTGCACGAGTCCGGGGTCTATGTGCTTGATTACACCGGTTGAACCACAAGAATTCCGGTGCGGGCGTCCGATCTGTGCCCCGCCCTCATTCAGGAGAGACAAGCGTGACGATCATCAATTGCGACATGGGCGAAGGCTTCGGGCTGTATCAGATTGGCGATGACAAGGGGTTGATGCCGCTGATCGACGTGGCCAACGTGGCCTGCGGGTTCCATGCGTCCGACTTCAACCATATGCGCAACACGGTACAACTGGCAAAGCAGCATGGCGTCAAGGTCGGCGCGCACCCATCCCTGCCCGACTTGCAAGGCTTTGGCCGGCGCGAGATGAAGATCGGGCGCGATGAACTGCTCAATTGCCTGATCTACCAGATCGGAGCGTTGAAAGGTTTTCTTGACGCCGAAGGTATGGTGCTGAACCACATCAAACCGCATGGCTCGCTGTATGGGATGGCCGCACGGATGGACGATATCGCCCACGCCGTCGCCGATGCCGCCGATATCTTCCGCGTGCCCTTGTTCGGCATGGCAGGCACACTGCACGAGACGGTTTACACCGCACGCGGACACGTCTTTGTGTCTGAATTCTACGCCGACCTTGACTACAATGATCAGGGTGGCTTGATCATTACCCGCGAACACGCGGCCACCGATCCAGAGACGGCGGCAGCAGCCTGCCTGCGCGCCATCGCCGAAGGCAAGGTGCGTTCGGTGGGCGGCGTCGATGTGCCGGTACGTGCGGATGCGATCTGCGTTCATTCGGACACGCCGAACGCGGTCGAAGTGGCGCAAGCGGTGCGCGATGCCGTCGCGCACCACGCCTGAAACCCCAAATGTGACCTAGCAGGAACAAACACATGGCCAAGCAGATCCTCTCCCCCCTTCCCGGCACGTTTTACCGTAAACCGTCGCCCGACCAGCCAGCCTTCAAGACCGTGGGCGACACCGTGGCGGTCGGTGACGTGATCGGGCTGATCGAGGTGATGAAATCCTTCAACGAAGTCGTGGCTGATCAGGCCGGCACCATCACCGGTTTTCCGACCGATGACGAAGAACCGGTGATGGCCGGTCAGGCTTTGGTCGAGTTGGAGTGAAGATGCCGATCCGCAAACTTCTGATTGCCAACCGGGGCGAAATCGCAGTGCGGATCATCCGGGCAGCAAAGGAATTGGGCATCCGTACGGTTCAAGTGCACAGCGCCGCCGATGCCGACAGTCTGGCCGTGCGCCTTGCGGATGAGACGGTCAATATCGGTCCACCGTCGGCGGCGAAATCCTATCTGAACGTGGCAGCTCTCCTGGATGCGGCAGCGCAGACCGGGGCCGATGCCGTGCATCCGGGCTATGGATTTCTGGCCGAAAACGCCGATTTTGCTGATGCGGTGGTGGCGGCGGGCATGGTCTGGGTCGGGCCTTCAGGCGATGCGATCCGGGTGATGGGCGACAAGGTGGCAGCACGCATTGCCGCCGAAAGTGCGGGCGTTCCGGTGGTTCCGGGGTCAGACGGGCGGATCGACGACCCCATTCAGGCGCGCGCGGTGGCACTGGCCATTGGCTTTCCGGTGATGATCAAGGCCGCGGCGGGTGGCGGCGGGCGTGGCATCCGCATCGCGCATGACATTGCGGAATTCGACCGCCTGCTGCCGCAAGCCGGTGCCGAGGCCAAGGCCGCCTTCGGCGATGGCGGGCTTTACATGGAAAAGGTCATCGAACGCGCACGCCACATCGAGGTGCAGATCCTTGGCGACGGCAACCGTGCCGTCCATTTCTTTGAACGCGAATGTTCCTTGCAACGCCGCCGTCAGAAGGTTTGGGAAGAAGCGCCCGCGCCCGCCCTGCCACAGGCGATGCGCGAAAAACTCTGCGCCTCTGCCGTCGCCTTGGCCGAAGCGGTGGGCTATCGCGGCGCCGGCACGGTCGAGTATCTGTTCGATGATGTCAGCGGGCATTTCTATTTTATCGAGATGAACACCCGGATTCAGGT
>JBKBOF010000190.1:0-5246 GCA_046294955.1 Paracoccaceae bacterium | reverse complement strand
CGGTCTTTGTGGCGCTGAACATGCTGTCCGATATCCTGTATCGCCTTGTCGATCCGAGGGCGCGCTGATGGTGGCGTTGCGGGCATGGTTGGCCGACCCCAACCCCACCTCGCGCCGTCAGGCCCGGCTGGGCCAGTGGTGGCTGGGCTGGCTGCGGCTGCGGCGCAATCCCTTGGCGATGTCGGGGCTGGTGATCGTGGGGCTGTTGCTGGTGATCGCGGCACTGGCGCCATGGATTGCCCCGCATGATCCGGTCACACAGGACCTGTCGCGCCGCTTGCTGCCGCCCGGCACCCCCGGAAACTGGCTGGGCACCGATGACTTTGGCCGCGATATCCTGAGCCGGATCCTGTATGGGTCGCGCATCACGTTGTATATCGTGTCGCTGGTGGCGATCACAGCCCCGGCGCTTGGGCTGTTGGTGGGCACGGTGGCGGGGTATTTTGGCGGCTGGGTCGATGCAGCGCTGATGCGGGTCACCGACATCTTTCTGGCCTTTCCGCGGCTGATCCTGGCACTGGCCTTGGTGGCCGTTCTGGGCCCCGGCATAGAAAACGCGGTGCTGGCCATCGCCCTGACCGCCTGGCCACCCTATGCCCGCGTGGCACGGGCCGAGACCTTGACCGTGCGCAAGTCCGACTACATCGCCGCTGTCCGGCTGCAAGGTGCGGGTGTGACGCGCATCATCTCGGGCCATGTGGTGCCGATGTGCCTGCCGTCGGTGATCATTCGGGTCACGCTGGATATGGCCGGGGTGATCCTGATCGCGGCGGGACTTGGCTTTCTGGGTCTTGGTGTGCAGCCGCCGATGCCGGAATGGGGGCTGATGATCTCGTCCGGGCGCAAGTATCTGTTTGAACAGTGGTGGGTGTCCACCATGCCCGGACTTGCCATCTTCATCGTGTCACTGGGCTTTAACCTTCTGGGCGACGGGTTGCGTGATGTGCTGGACCCCAAGAGTGCCCCGAAATGACCCTGTTGCGTGTGAAGAACCTGCGTGTGACCTTCGACACCGAAACCGGCCCGGTCGAGGCGGTGCGCGGAGTGTCATTCAGCCTTGGCCGGGAACGGCTTGGCATCGTGGGCGAAAGCGGGTCGGGCAAGACCATGACCGGGCGCGCGGTGTTGCGCCTGATCCGGCCTCCGGGGCGGATCGAGGCCGATGAGATGCGCTTTGACGGACAGGATCTGATGGCCGCATCCGAAGGCCAGATGCGCGCCCTGCGCGGTCAGCGGATCGCCATGGTGATGCAGGATCCGAAATACAGCCTGAACCCGGTGATGACCGTGGGCGAGCAACTGACCGAGGGCCTGCGTCAGCGTGATGGTCTGGGCAAGGCCGATGCCATCAAGCGCGCCTTGGTCGCATTGGAGGCAGTGCAGATCCGCGACCCCGACCGGGTGATGGCAGCCTATCCGCATGAGCTTTCGGGCGGGATGGGCCAGCGGGTGATGATTGCGATGATGCTGATCCCCGAACCGGATCTGCTGATCGCGGATGAACCCACGTCCGCGCTGGATGTCACCGTCCAAGCCGAGGTGCTGTCGATTCTGGATGCCTTGGTGCGCGAACGCGGCATGGGCCTGATCTTCATCAGCCACGACCTGCGGCTGGTGGCCCGGTTCTGCGACCGGGTTCTGGTGATGTACAAGGGCCGCGTGGTCGAGGAACTTGCTGCCTCGGGTCTGATGGCGGCGCAGCACCCCTATACCCGTGGTTTGCTGAACTGCCTGCCGCGGATCGGTGGGCCTCGCACGCCTTTGCCGGGGCTGGACCGTACGGGGGCTTGGGCGGAATGAGCCTGATCGAGATCGAAAACCTGTCCGTCACCTTTCGCAGCGAAGGCCGTCCGGTGCGCGCGGTGGAAGGCGTCAGCCTGTCGGTCGCCGCGCGCGAAAGCTATGGCCTTGTCGGGGAAAGCGGGTCGGGCAAGTCCACCATCCTGCGGGCGATCTGCGGGCTTGCGCCGGTGTCGGGCGGGATGATCCGGATCGGGGGTGCGGCGATCCCCACCCCGCGCGGGCGTGATTTCGCGGCCCGCGTGCAGATGGTGTTTCAAGACCCCTATGCCAGTCTGCACCCACGCCACACCATTGACCGCACTTTGTCGGAACCGTTGGCCATTCATGGCATCGGCGGGTCGGATGCCCGCGTTGTCAAGGCGTTGGATGACGTGGGCTTGCCGGTCAGCTTTCGCTTTCGCTATCCGCATCAGCTTTCGGGGGGGCAGCGGCAGCGGGTGGCGATCGCCCGTGCCCTGATGCTGGAACCGGAAATCCTGCTGCTGGACGAACCGACCAGCGCGCTGGACGCATCGGTGCAGGCCGAGGTTCTGAACCTTTTGAACCGGTTGCGCGCCGAACGGGGGCTGACCTTCCTGATGGTCAGCCACGACCTTGCCGTGATCGACCACATGTGTGACCGGGTTCTGGTGATGCAAAACGGCCGGGCGGTCGAAGAACTGACGCGTGACGCGCTTGCCCGTGCCGAGATGACCACCGCCTATGCCCGCAGCCTGTTCGACGCCAGTGCCGACCGGATGCTGGGCTAGGGCTTCCTCCGCAGGGCCGGGTTTGGCAAAAGGGCAAAGTTGCGCTGTGTCACAGCACCGCCACCTCGACCGGATGATCGACACCTTTCAGAACCTCGCTGCGGTGATGCCCGACCGGCATCGGGGTATTCGCGGCTGCATAGGCGGCGGCACTGACCAGAACCTCGCCGGGGCGGGCTGCGGCGGCCAGACGGGCCAGGATGTTCACCTCCAACCCAAAGGCGCTGATGCCCTGAAGCCGCCCGCCGGCGCCCGAAACCGTGCCAATGTAAACTGGGCCGGTATGCACCGCGACGCCCACGGGGGCCGCCTTGCGGTCCTTGCGCGACGCAAACATCTGCTGCGCCAGTTCCGCTGCGCGCAGCGCCTTTTGGGCATGCGACGGGCCGACAAAGCCGGGTGGCCACACCGCAAAGACCGAGTCACCTTGAAATTCAAGCAAAAATCCATCGGTCTGGTCAAGGATGCGGGCCATGTCATCGCGCAGCGCCATCACCAGACGCGCGAAATCGGTGGGGGAAATCTGGCCCGACAGGGCGACGGAATCGCGGATATCCACCATCATCATCGACATCGGCACCTCGGCGCCACCGGGAAACGCCTCCAGAAACCCGTCGCAGGTCGTGCAATAGTGCGGATTGCGATCAGACGCCTTCAACCCGCGCTGACGGAAAAACCATCCACCCACCCCACCAAAGGGCATTTCACACAGCTTGCAGCGCGGGTCGCTGGGCAGCATCCGATAGCGCTTCTGTTTGGTCACAAGAACCGGGTGGCCGTCTGCGAAAACGGTGCGCCACAGGTCTGTATTGCCGTCCTGTCTGGTTAAAGTGGTCATCTTCCTGCCCCCTGTAGGCTTTTCATGCCGTCTTGTTACGTTGCATCGAGTCCGGTGTCGCCGACACCTCAAGGCACATCTGCGCGGGCAAAACCGCATCCGGGCTGTTGCAGACCGCTGTGCCATAAAGAAAGCACTCGCCCGCGATCACGGTCAGCCCCGGCTGGATGCCACGATACAAAAGCTGCACCTGCGCACCGGGCTGAAACGGGTTCGTGGCCGGGATGCACTGTTCGCCATTGGCCTTTTTACGCAGCCGGACCGATGGCACCGACACCGCAATCCCGGCCTCCAGTTGCGCATCATCCAGCCCGAGCGGACGTTCACGCAGGCTGAGCACATGGTCATAATCCGGGCCAAAGGACAGCGCATCGAACCGGTCCGACGACATCAGCGCGTTTTGCAGATTGGTCATATGCGCCTCGCGCCCTTTGCCCCACAACAGGTAGCTGGCATGGTCTTGCAGGCTGTTGTGATGCACAAACGGGCGAAACATTACGATCCGGCCCACGGTCACGGTGAAATCCGTCAGCAGGGGGCGAACGCGATCCGGGCTCCATGGATAGAAATGCGGGTTTTCTTCGGCCTTGTGGTCAAAGTCGGGCAAGCCCTGAAAGATCTGCGCCCGGTAAGTTGTTTTGCGGCCACTTGCGACCTCGGGAATGGTGAACAGATCGCTTTCGTCATTGGACAGAACGAACCAGTCGCGCGGGTGACGCCTGCGGTGCCCGTCCAGTGCGGCGGCGATCTCGGTCGGGAACGTTACCTCGAAGATCAGCTGGTATTTGTGTTCTTCCATGTAGAATTGCGTCATGTGCACCGCAAAAACCGTGTCATGCCCGACCAGGGTCATGGCGTGCTGATGCGGGTGGTTTTCGATCCGCGGGCGCAGCATCAGATCACGGTCCATGTCCATGTGATTGGCCCCGTCCTGACAGGACATGCCCTTGTGATCCGGGGTCTTGTGGTCGTGGTCCATCGTCTTGCCCTTTGTTGTTTTCGCCCGGTCGGGACGGCTGTCTTATCCTGCTGGTGTGATGCCGTGCCGCGCCATCACGGCCTGCGCCACCGCACTGGCGGTATCGCCGAGCACGTCGCGCAGGGTGTCCAGCACATGCCCGCTGCCGGCTTCGCTCAGCCATGGGTTCTGGGTGGTCGAGATCAGAAAGCTGATCGGCAGGCCGGGTTGTGGCACCACCCCCGCGCGGCTGGCAAAGGTGCTGACAAAATCCTGTCCATACAGCGCCGGGTCAAATTCGGACGAGGTGATGAACATCGGGGTCGAGGTGATAACCCCGCCATTGAAGGATTGCAGGCTAAGCCTGCGATAGATCATGTCGTTCATTTCATTCATCAGGATCGGGTCGGTGTTGACCCCGTTGGCGGAAATGAAGTTGAAGGCATAAGAGGTGATCGTGGTGTCGGGCCCCATGTCGCGAAACAGGGCGAACAGCACCGGATCTTCACGCAACGCGTCCACCAGATCGGCATCGCGCAGCGGCAGGATGTTGTCGGCAATGGTGCGGCGTTGGGCGGTCACATCGCTTGCCGTCGCCCCCGGTGCCATTTCGGCGGGCAGGCGCTGGAACGGGGTCACGGTGAAATCCGGCCCCGCAAGATCGACCAGCATCGCGTAAAAGCGTTTGGAGTTGAACAGGCAGCGCGCCAAAAGATCGCCGTAGCCCGACCTGTCGGTGCGGATGACCCTGTGTGACAGATAAACCGCCGCCGCCGCCGCACCGGGTTTCGATCCTTCGATCCCGTAAACCCCCACGGTCGGATCAACGCCGCCATGGAACACCACCGGCGCCTTGAACGAGACCATGTCGCGCATCGCGCCGTTGCGATAGCACAGC
>JBKBOF010000189.1:0-5316 GCA_046294955.1 Paracoccaceae bacterium | reverse complement strand
AGATAGCGGCGCGCATAGCGCACGACGACCCAGCCGACAAAGGCCACCAGCAGCGCAATCATCGCGCTGACCGGATCGAGTCGAAAGAGCGCAACCCCGCCAAAGGTCAGCACCTGCGGCCCCATGGGGGCGCAGGCCACGCTGTCGCGCAACTTCCAGATGCAGTTTCTGGCGCCCCTGATCGGGCGGCCGGATGTCGAGGTGATCCTGCGCTCGGGCTCGCAGGACGAATTGCTGCGCGGGCTCGCGTCCCTCGCGCTCGATGTGGTGCTGACCAACCTTGCGCCCCCCCGCGATGCGGCCAGCCCCTGGCTGGTGCACCGGATCGACGAACAGCCCGTCGGCCTGATCGGCACGCCCGCCCGTCTTGGCCCGGCGCCCCGCCCGCTGCGCGACCTGCTGGCGGCCGAGCCGCTGATCGCCCCCACCCGCGAAACCGCCCTGCGCGCGGGCTTCGACGCGCTCGCCGCCCGACTGGGCGTCACGCCGACCTTCGCCGCCGAGGTGGACGACATGGCCATGATCCGCCTTCTGGCCCGTGCCGACGCGGGCCTCGCCATCATCCCGCCCATCGTGGTGCTGGATGAGCTGTCGTCAGGGGCCCTGGTCGAGGCGGCGCGGCTCAATGGGATCACGGAGACCTTTTTCGCCGTCACCCAGGCGCGCCGCTTCCCCAACCCACTGCTGTCAGACGTCCTGCATCGGTAATCCGACCGGTGCACTTATGCCTTGTCGTCGGCGATATTCATCGCGTGATTTCCGTACTGAAGAACACGCACTGTCTCGATCGTCACAAGTCCGCTGGACATCAGCTTGTCGAGGATCGGCAGAAACGTTTTGATTTTTTCCTCGCTGTCCACGATCTCGACGACCAATGGGAGGTCTTGCGACAGGCGCAGAATCTTCGTCGTGTGCAAGCGGCTCGAATGGCCATACCCCAGCGAACCCCGCAGCACAGTTGCGCCGGACAGGTGCATCTCGCGCGCCTTCAGCACGATCGCCTCGTAGAGTGGCCGGCCATCGGCCTGTTGATCCTCCCCTATGAAGATGCGTAGGGCCTGAGCTTCCTTTGGCATTTCGAGTGACATGATGTTTCTCCCTCGTGCTGATGGGTGTCGCGCACCCTATAGCTGGTTGAGCCGTGCGGCTGCGGCAGCGCCGGCCCAGACGGACAGCATCCATGCCACGACCGAAACGCCGACATTCGCCGCTGCCATCGGATAGTCCTGCACGGCGATGAAGCGGAAAGTCTCGAGGCTGAAGATCGAGAAGGTCGTGAAGCCGCCGCAGATCCCGGTCATCACGAACTGTCGCGTGCGCGCCTTGACGACAAGCCTGCCGCCGGGCTCGGTCAGGGTAGCATAGAAGCCGATGAGGAACGATCCGGCGACATTGGCGACCAGCGTCCCCAACGGAAAGCCGTGGCCCGCGACCTCGAGCACACCGAGCGAGACGAGAGCCCGCGCCACGCCCCCGATTGCGGCGCCGACGGCCACATAGAGATAGATCAGCACGCCCTGGTGAAAGGCCTGCAGACGCTGCATGGCAAGGCCGTCGCGTCTCATGGCAGGGTCCAGAGCGCAAGCTGCGACGCGGCGGCCATCCCGGCGGCGACGCCCCCGAGGCAGAGCAGGAGCGAAAGCAGCACGTTTCCGATGGCGCGGAACATCTGGCCGTCTCGAGCAAGAGCCAGGGTCTGAAGGCTGAAGGACGAGACCGTGGTGTAGGACCCTAGGATTCCGGTGACCAGCAAGGGCCATGCCTCGGGACGGTCCAGGTAGAAAAGACTCTCCGCCAGAACGGAAACAATGCCGATGCCGAAAGCGCCCGTGACGTTGACCGTCATCGTCCCCCACGGAAAGGTCTCGCCCACCGCGCGCGCGACGAGACCCGAGACGATGAACCGCGCCAGACCACCGACCGCACTTCCCGCAGCGACAAAGAGCATAAGGTAGACAAGATCCGTCATTCCTCCCCGGCCCCGTCAGTTGTTTGCAGAAATGCCGATGAGGCGCTCACACTTGGATTCATTGGCTGCGCTATTTCTTGTTCTTCTGAGTTTCAGGGAAAGTCTCGCCGATAGTCGAACTGCCTACAGTTGTCATCTTGCCCTGCCGGAACAGACGCCCGTGCAGTGGGATCAACCCGGCGACCGCAAGGAGTGCGAAGGCCGCACCCGCAAGAAACGTCCACTCCGCGCCGAACGCATCCCACAATACCCCGGCGATGACGCTCGCCGCCAGAAGCGCGCCGCCGGTGACAAGGTTGAACATGCCGAAGGCCGTGCCGCGCAGTTCTGGCGGCGCGCTGTCGGCGACCAGCGTGGCAAGGATGCCTTGCGTGAAGCCCATGTGCAGGCCCCAGAGCACCACGCCCGTCAGAACGCCCCAGAGCCCCGACGCAAACGCCAGCGTCAGATCGGCGGCGATCAGCAACACGAGGCCGACAATCAGCAGAGCGATGCGGTTCATGCTGTCTGACAGCGCGCCCACCGGATAGGCCGACAGGGCATAGGCGACGTTCAGCACCACCAGCACAAGCGGCACGAACATCAGCGACAGCCCCATGCCTTCGGCGCGCAGGATCAGGAAGGCCTCACTGAACCGCGCCAGCGTGAACACCGCCGCCACGGCGACCACGAACCAATAGATGCCGCCAAGCCCGGCAAGCTCGCGGCGACTCAGGGGGTTCCTTACCTTGCGCAGCCCGGCCGGGCGTGCAGGCTCTTGGACAACGAACAGGATCAGTGCGAGCGCCGCGAAGGCCGGTATGACAGCCACCCAGAAAACCGAGGCGAAGTCGTCGGCAAAGAGCCACATCAACCCGATCGCCAGCAGCGGGCCGATGAAGGCCCCCACCGTATCCAGCGACTGCCGTAGTCCGAAGGCCGCGCCGCGCAACTCCGGCGGCGCGATGTCGGCGACCAGCGCGTCCCTCGGCGCGCCCCTTATGCCCTTGCCAACCCGGTCGATGAACCGCGCGGCGACCAGCCAGCCGATCGACGGCGCCAGCGGAAAGATCGGCTTGGTCAGCGCCGCAAGGCCGTAACCGATGGCGGCCAGTTGCTTGCGCTGGCCGATCCGGTCGCTGAGCGCCCCGGAAAAGACCTTGGTGATCGCCGCCGTCGCCTCGGCGATGCCCTCGATGATGCCGACCGTCAGTGCCGTCGCCCCCAGCCCTACCACCAGATAGACGGGCAGCAGTGCATGGATCATCTCGGACGAGACATCCATCAGCAGAGACACAAACCCCAGCGCCCAGATACCCGCAGGCAGGCGGCGCCACACGCGTCTTGTGTCCGGCTGCGTGGCTGCCGCCAGTTCTGCCGGACCCTCAGCCATGGCGCAGGCCTTCGCGCTCTGCCTGGTCGCGGGTAAGTCCGACATCGCGCAGCAGACGCGCGTCGAGGTCGAGAAGCGCTGCGCGTTGCTTCTGACGGTCCTGCCAGCTCAGGAAGCGATGCAGCAGGCGCGCCGCGCGGGGGTGTCCGCCAGCGAAGACGATCGCACCGGCGCCGGCGACACCGAACAGGAAGGACAGCGGAACGGCTGGTGCAATGGCCATGGGACCCTCATTTGTTCTCATCATGGGCGTCGAAGACGCGCCGGGCATAATCGTCGAGCACATCCGCGCTGCCTTGCAGCCGCTCTTCCGCCTCGACCGCGCGTTCGGCGCCGTAGAAGTCGATCTTCCGGCTCTTGGCGAGCCAGCCTTGCAGCTTCTTCAGATCGACGTCGTTCTCTTCCAGTTCGGCGTAGGTGTAGTGGCTGGCGGCGATCTCCTTGGCGACCTCGTGCTCGAAGTCGTCGCACTTGTCGAGGAATTCGAGACAAGCTTCGTTGCGATCGGCCTTGAACCGCTCGACCACCTTGTCTTCCTGTGCCTGGTCGAGGGCGAGCGTTTCGAGGATCACGCTCTCGCCCTTGGCGATGTTGTTTTCCAGCATCTTCAGGCGACGCACATGATCGTCGGTCTTGGGCAGAAGGCATACGCTATTCTGCAGATAGTCCGCCCCCATTCCCTTCAGCTTGCGCCAGACGGCGATCCGCCGCGCCGCGGGTTCGGGTGAGACCTTGTAGGTCAGGAGGAGCCAGGCGATATTCTGCATGAGAACGAGAATAATGTTACTGTCGTTACATGTCAATCATGCTTTCTATTGCTTTCACATTGTTGAGACTGCCACCAACGACCGCACCACGGTGAAGCGCGCCCTTTCACGTCAGAACCCTCGGCAAGCCCGAGCTTGATCCCGCATAACGCTGTAATCGTTCATCATCTCGACGATGACCGATCCTGCTGGCAGACTCGCCATTTCATCCGCGGCGCGCGCCCGCAGCGCGCCGTTCTGACCCCAACGGCGTTGTTCGGAACGCATCGCAGGGTTTTGGCGGTGCCGCAAGTCAGGCCACTGTAAATGCGGGGGAAAAGCCAACGAACTTGAATGGGGGAGGTTCGCTCGACCTTAGCCAGAGGCGCATGAAGAGCCCGAAACGGGCCCGACGCGCGGTCTCTGAGGTTCGGACAGTTCCCGCAAACCCCTTTGAGAACACTGGAAATTCCGCGCCCTGCAAGGGGGTGTCAGCGGTTCGCACAGGGGATGATGGCGGAGAGACAGGGATTCGAACCCTGGGTCGGCGCAAACCGACAACGGTTTTCGAGACCGCCGCATTCGACCACTCTGCCACCTCTCCGCGGTAGGGATCCTGGCGCGGCTTTATCCGGGTCGGACGACGCTTGCAAGCCCTCAATCACCGAAATTCCGTCGGCGGATCCTTGCTGTTCACGCGGGAGTGCTTTGCCCTGACTTGGCAAGCATCCCCGAAACCACTACCTCTATCTGCGCGCCCAAACTTCGTTCATGTCAGGCTCACCATGTCCCATCTTTTTGCCTTGCCCACCTTCGGTGTTTGCCTCGTGCTTGGCTTTGGGGTTGCCATAGGCCCCTTGGCGATGGCCCCGGCGCGCGCAGACATGGTGACGGGGCATATCCAGCCGGCCGTCGATCCGGCGCGGGTTGCCAGACTGACCGACACAATGATGATGGATGAAATCATCGCCGTGATGCGCGACGAGGGCATTGAATATGGCCAGACCCTTTCGTCAGAGATGTTCGCTGACAAGGGTGGAGCGCAGTGGGATGCCATCGTCGCCCTGATTTACGACACCGACACCATGCGCCAGCGCCTGGATGAAGCATTGACACAGGCGTTGTCGGCTGCGGGCGGTGACATCGATGGGATCGAGGCATTCTTCGGATCGCCTCAGGGGCAAGAGATCTTGCGGCTTGAGATTGAAGCGAGGCGCGCGCTGCTGGAC
>JBKBOF010000188.1:0-5417 GCA_046294955.1 Paracoccaceae bacterium | reverse complement strand
CCGGCGCCTCGCGCATCGCGCCCGGGCCCTTGAGATCATAAAACTGCCCGACGCGATGGAACGGCCTGGCTTTACCCCGCGGGTGATCGAAGGCGACCGTCCCGCTGCTCCGCCCCGCGGGGCCATGGTGGTCGAACCCTTGCATGCCATGAACGTGCCGGTGATGGGTCGCATCGCCGCCGGCGTTCCGATCGAAGCGATTTCCGAGATGTCGCATCATGTGGCTGTCCCCGGTTCCATGCTGTCCGGGCGCGGTAACCATTACGCGCTGGAGGTCAAAGGTGACTCGATGATCGAGGCCGGGATCAACGACGGCGATATCGTGGTGATCCGCGAACAATCTACGGCCGAGAATGGCGATATCGTGGTGGCTTTGGTCGAAGACCTGGAGGCAACGCTGAAGCGCTTTCGCCGCAAGGGTTCCATGATCGCACTGGAAGCCGCCAACCCCGCCTATGAAACCCGCGTCTTTCCGGACCATTTGGTCAAGGTCCAAGGCCGTCTGGTCGGATTGATCCGCAGCTACTGACGTGCCGCGAGGCGGGGCGTTTTGGGGCCGATGATCTGCGCCGTATTGTCAGAGTTTTTGGGCGAGGACCACACCCGGCGATGTCCGGACGCGGCTACCACGCTCAAGACGTCTCCGTCACGGTAGAGCGCGAGCGGCCCGGACTGCGACAGTTTCTTGGCATCAAACAACACGCAGCCGTCAGGTGCATCGGGAATGGGAAGCGAAATCACCACCAGATCGGCGCTGGCGCAGGCCTCTGTCAGTCGGTCTTGAGCGCCCTTGCCTTTCAGCGCGACTCCAGACAACGACCCTGCCTTGAAGTGTCGGGCTCCAGCGGGGCCTTCCATTCCGGGTCGTGTTGCAGCCACCTCTTGCGGCGTCAGATCGCCATCGTTTTCCAGCCAGCTTTTTGCGGCAAACCCAGCCCCGCGCGGCGCCGATAACGCCCTCCCCTCGGGCCCGAGGACGCCGACCAAAGCGCCATCGCCCGAGATCAGAACCAAAGGGCGCTCGGCACCCAGCCAAAGCCCCAAAGCCAGAACCGCAGGCACCACAGACACCCCTCGCACTGGCCCACGCCACAGGATAAGCCAGGACGCCGCAAAGGTGATCAACGGAAGCACCCAAGGCCCCGGCGCGGGAATGGCGGTGACGGATCCGTTCCAACCCGACACCCAATGCGCCACCCACAAGATCCACGCCGAGCCACGCTCCATCGCCCAAAGGGGAAGCGCGGCAAGGCCAAACGGGGCCAAAAGCGCCGCGACAGCACCCGCGGGCATGACCACCGCCCCCATCACAGGCACCGTCAGAAGGTTGGCAATCAATCCATAGTCGGCGTAGCGGTTGAAATGCGCGGCGGCATAAGGGGCGGTGGCAAAGCCACCGATCACACTTGACAGGACCAAGGTAAATACCGGCATTGCCCAACGTGGCATCTTGCCGGCCACCACGCGTTTGTCCACTTCGCGGAACCCGGCGATCAGGGCCACTGTTGCGGCAAAAGACATCTGGAACCCCGGCTCCAGCATCGTTTCCGGTTTCCATAACAACAAGATAACCCCGGCAATCGCAACCGACCGCAGGGTCAGGGCCTTGCGATCCAAAAGCACCGCCCCCAGCATCACCGCGACCATGATGAAGGCACGCTCGGTCGCAACATTGGCCCCAGACAGCGCCAGATAGAAGGCCGCCACGGCCAGCGACGCCAAGGCCGCGACCTTCTTGGTGTTCACCCGAAGGGCAACCCAAGGGACAAGTGCCAAACCATATCGGATCAAAGCAAAGACAAAGGCGATCAGGAAGGCCAGGTTCATCCCCGAAATCGCCAGAAGATGCGCAAGTGAACTGTCACGCAAGGCCTTGACCGTGTCGGCCGAGATGCCGGAGCGGTCCCCCGTCATCGCCCCTGCCGCGTAGGCACCGGCCTGACCGGGCATGGCGGTGCGCATCGATTGTGCCAAATAGCTGCGCAACCTGTCCACCGGACGGGCGCCGGCCGCCGGTGTCTGCCACAGCACGAGAGGCGTCGTTGCATATCCAACCGCGCCCAGACTGTCGAAGAACGCCATCCGTCGAAAGTCAAAGCTGCCCGGCTCCACCGGTCCGTCAGGGGCGGCCAGATTGGCGGTGATCATCACCACTTCACCGGGGAATGGGTCATGCCCCGGCAGTTTTGCACGCAACGAAATTCGAACCCTTTCCGGGCGTCGCGCGGATGGCACGCGGTCCAGTTGCACCTGATCCAACGTGATCCGCAAGGCGTCTGTCGGACTTCGGTCAATGCCCACGACTCGGCCCGTCACTGGGCCATAGTATCGAAATTCAAGCATCGGGGACTGGACAGCTTGGACCCGCAGCCCACAGGCCAGAAAACCCAATGCCACGCATCCAACGGCCACCGCCCATGGATGAAGGATGGACGGGGCAAAAAGCATAAGGCCCAGACAAACAGAGCCCACAGCACAGGCTGCGGCATAGTGGAGCAATCCCGGTTCCCACATCAGAGAAAACCAGATGCCGACCCCGGTGCCAATGAACAGAGGAACCCAGGGAAACAGAGTTCCCCGGGCCATCGCGACCGCTGCAAACGGCCGGATCAGCCAGTCTGTCGGGAGCGCCACCTTGTTTCCTGCCCTTTCACCGCCTAGAACCGCAGCCAAAGCATACCGCCATGATGGTTTCCGAAAGGTTAATTCCGCCAATGTCCGCTTCCGCTGCAATCGTGACCCGCTTTGCCCCGTCCCCCACCGGCTATCTGCATATCGGGGGTGCGCGCACCGCCCTGTTCAACTGGCTGTTTGCGCGCGGGCGGGGGGGGAAGTTCCTGCTGCGGATCGAGGATACCGACCGCGAACGATCCACCCCCGAAGCTACTGCGGCGATTTTGCAGGGCCTGACGTGGCTGGGTCTGGATTGGGATGGCGAGGCGGTCAGCCAGTTTGCCCGCAAAGACCGCCACGCCGAAGTGGCGCATCAAATGCTGACGCGCGGCACAGCCTACAAGTGCTTTTCAACACAGGAAGAAATCGCCATTTTCCGGGCAACACAAGAGGCGCAGGGCGCCAGCTATGCGGTGTTCCAAAGCCCGTGGCGCGACGCCGACCCGGCCACATACCCGGACGCGCCATATGCCATCCGGATGAAAGCCCCCCGCAGCGGCGAAAGCGTTATTCAAGACTCTGTTCAGGGAAAAGTCACCTTTCGCAACGATCAACTGGACGACATGATCGTTCTGCGTTCCGATGGCACCCCGACCTATATGCTGGCCGTTGTGGTTGATGACCACGACATGGGCGTGACCCATGTGATCCGCGGCGATGACCATCTGAACAACGCAGCCCGTCAGCAAATGGTCTATGACGCTATGGATTGGGCGATCCCGGTATGGGCGCATATTCCACTGATCCATGGCCCCGATGGCAAGAAACTGTCCAAGCGCCATGGGGCGACTGCGGTTGGTGACTATCAGGCGCAGGGCTATCCGGCCGCTGGCATGCGCAACTATCTGACACGGCTGGGATGGGCGCATGGCGATGAAGAACTGTTCACGTCGGAACAGGCCATGGCGATGTTCGGGCTGGAGGGAATCGGTCGCAGCCCGGCGCGCCTTGATTTCAAAAAACTGGAATCCACCTGTGGCTGGCACATTGCACGCAGCGAAAATGCTGCGCTGCTGCATGAAATCGAAGGGTATCTTGCCGCTGCCGGTCGCCCGGCCTTGTCCGATACTCAGCGCGATCTACTTTTAAAGGCGCTGGATTGCGTCAAAGAGCGTGCGAAGACATTCCCGGAACTTATTGAAAAGGCGCATTTTGCTCTGACTGAACGGCCTATTGTCGCTGACGAGGCGTCGGCAAAAGCGCTGGACTCGGTATCCCGTGGTATACTGCGTGAATTGACGCCGCACCTGCAAAATGCTAACTGGACAAAAGAGACGTTGGAGCCCATTTTGAATGATGTTGCCAGGGCACACGGCATCGGTTTTGGAAAGCTTGCGGCACCTCTGCGGTCAGCATTGGCCGGACGAAGCGTGACCCCAAGCG
The DNA here is from genome assembly GCA_046294955.1 of Paracoccaceae bacterium. GTDB lineage: Bacteria > Pseudomonadota > Alphaproteobacteria > Rhodobacterales > Rhodobacteraceae > Pseudotabrizicola. The sequence continues at coordinate 1,361 of JBKBOF010000188.1, read as the reverse complement.
TCTTTGACATGATGTTGGTTATTGGCCAGGACGAAACGATAGCGCGGTTGCAGGACGCCGCGGCCTGATCGGCTGCACCCTTGACCACCGCAGAGAATGAGCCGCCGTCGGGACAGTCCGGTGGGGAAAAAACGAGGGATGGAAGCGATGGCAGAGACGAAAAAGACCGCGACACTGACACTGGATGGCAAGTCATTTGACCTTCCCGTGCTTGAACCCACGCTTGGCCCCAATGTTCTGGATATCCGCAAACTGTATGCCGAGGCGGATGTATTCACCTATGATCCCGGATTCACTTCGACTGCGGCCTGCGAAAGCGCCATAACCTTCATCGACGGTGACAAGGGCGAACTTCTGCACCGTGGCTATTCGATCGACGAGTTGGCCGAACACTCGCACTACCTCGAAGTCTGCTACCTGCTGCTCTACGGTGAATTGCCGACTGCGGCGCAAATGTCTGATTTCGAAGGCCGGGTGACACGCCACACCATGGTGCATGAACAGATGCACTATTTCTTCCGGGGCTTCCGCCGTGACAGCCACCCGATGGCAACCATGGTCGGCGTTGTAGGCGCAATGTCGGCCTTCTACCACGACAGCCTTGACATCAACGATCCATGGCAGCGCGAGGTTGCTGCGATCCGGATGATCGCAAAGCTGCCCACAATCGCAGCCATGGCCTTCAAGTATTCGGTCGGGCAACCATTTGTCTATCCAAAGAATTCTTTGGATTATGCCGGCAATTTCCTGCACATGTGCTTTGCCATCCCGGCCGAGGAGTATGTGGTCAACCCGATCCTGTCGAAAGCCATGGACCGGATCATGATGCTGCACGCGGACCACGAACAGAACGCCTCGACCTCGACCGTCCGCTTGGCCGGATCGTCGGGCGCCAACCCATTTGCCTGCATCGCAGCGGGCATTGCCTGCCTATGGGGGCCGGCTCATGGTGGCGCCAACCAGGCCTGCCTGGAGATGCTGCGCGAAATCGGCACCGTGGACCGGATCCCCGAATTCATCCGCCGTGCCAAGGACAAGGACGATCCATTCCGCCTGATGGGCTTTGGCCACCGGGTGTACAAGAACTTTGACCCGCGGGCCAAGGTGATGAAGGAATCGGCCGACGAAGTGTTGGGTTTGCTGGGCATTGACAACAACCCGACCCTGCAAGTTGCCAAGGAGCTGGAACGGATTGCGCTGGAGGACGAATATTTCGTCTCGAAAAAGCTGTATCCGAATGTCGATTTCTATTCCGGCATCATTCTGGATGCGATGGGCTTCCCGACCTCGATGTTCACCCCGATCTTCGCGCTGTCGCGCACCGTGGGCTGGATTTCGCAGTGGAAGGAAATGATCGCCGA
>JBKBOF010000187.1:0-5421 GCA_046294955.1 Paracoccaceae bacterium | reverse complement strand
ATCAACACCGACGACGGATATGAGGCCAACCCCCCCGGCACATAAAGCCCTGCCGCCGACACAGGTGTCCAGCGCCAGCCGAGCGTGGCCCCCGCCGCATCGGTCCAGCTTTCATCCTGCGGACGCTGGCGTTCATGATAGGCCCGGATCCGGTCAGCCGCGAGGGCCAGTGCGGCACGGTCGTCGCGCGACACCTTGGCAATCTCGGCCGAAATTTCCGCAGGCGTAAAGGCCAGACGGTCGGCAGACAGCTCCATCCGGTCGTAGCGCGCGGTCAGGTCAAGCACCGCTGCATCCCCACGGGACCGCACGTCGGATATGATCGCGGCCACGGCCTGATCCACATCCTCGGCCTCTTCGCGCTTCATCGACAAAAGCGCGGTAAAGCGGGACTCGAACTCCGGCTCGGTGATCGACAGGAACATTGGCATTTGGGTATCCTTCACACGGTTCGCCCCAGATAGCGGGGCGCGCACCGGTCATCAAGCCTTTGGCAGCCGCGACCAAAAGCGCAACATCAGGCTGAGCGCCGCGCAGGCCAGACCAATAACAAGCCCAAGCCACAGGCCCACTGCGCCGAAGCCCAGCGGAAAGGCCAGCACATAGCTGGCAGGAATTCCGATCAGCCAATAGCTGATGGCGGCATAGATCATCGGCACCCGAGTATCCTGCACCCCTGCCAACAGGCCCAGCGCCATCACCTGCATCGAATCCGCCATCTGGAACAGCGCCGCACAGGCCAGAAGCGCTGTCCCCACGGCAAGGATCGTTCCCCGCGCAGGTTCGTTCGGGTCGATGAACACCGACACCAGCGTCGTCGGGAAGGTCAGGAAGATCACCACGGTCACGGCGGCAAAGACAGCCGACAGGCCAATCGCGACCTTCGCCCCCAGACGCATTGCGGCATGATCGCCAGATCCGGCAAATCGCCCGGTACGGACCGTCACAGCATTCGAAAGCCCGACATGCACCATGAAGGTCAGTGCGGTGATTTCCAGCGCAATGCCATGGGCCGCCAGTTCAACCGTACCGATCCAGCCCATCATCAGCGCACTGGCCTGAAACAGCCCGCTTTCCGCCAACCCGGTCAACCCCATGGGCCAGCCAAGCCGGAACACGGCGCGAAACGCCCCCCAGTCGGGTCGCCAGAACCGGATGAACAACTGATAGCGCCGCAAGGCAGGCAGCCATGCCGCATACAGTGCCAAAAACGCCAAGGACAGCAGTTGCACGACGATCGTGGCGACGGCCGCCCCGGAAACGCCCAGTTCAGGCGCACCCCAGTTGCCGAAGATCAGTGCCCAGTTGATTGCCGCGTTCAGCGGCACCGCAGCCACCGTGATCCACAGCACGACCTGCGTGCGCTCCAACGCCGACAGATAGCTTTTCAACACCATCACCAACAAGGCCGGGATCATCCCCAGACCGGCAATCCGCAGATAGTCCCGGCCCAAGGCCGACACATCTGGCTTTTGCCCGAGCGCAAGCAAAACCTCTTCCGACCACCAGAAGATTGGATAGCAGATCAGCCCGAACAAGATCGACAACCACAGTCCCATGCGCGCGACACGGCGCACCTGCACCTCGTCACCCTGAGCCTGCGCGGTGGCCACCATCGGCATCACGGCCTTGGCAAAGCCCGAACCCAAAATGAAGATCACAAAGAAACTGGACGCTCCCAGAACACCGGCAGCCAGCGGAAGTACACCATACCAGCCCAGCATGATGGTGTCGGTCACATGCAGGCCAAATTGGGCCACATGGCTGCCGATCAAAGGCAGACCAAGCGCCAATGTAGCGCGCGCATGCTCTGCCGCACGGACCGGCGAGACAGAAGAGGCGTCATGCGATATCGTCATGGCTGCCAGCGATACGATGCCCGATTGGCGGTGACAAGGTTCAGCACGATCATGCAGGCCGCATCGGCGACATGGTTGCAAGACCCGCAGCCCTGCGCAGACTGAAGTCGCGACGCCCTACCCGATGCAAGCGCCGCAGATCTTTGGGTTGGCTGATGCGAAACCATCCGCCATCACGAAATAACCCGAACGATGTGCACGGTTCTGCGCCGGACAGTTTTTGTCCGGCTTTTCAAGCTGCCGAGGCTTTGATTGCAGATCCCCATTGCGGGGAAACGCGCGCCATGCTGCTATCTGCCAACTTTGAACAGGACCATTGCGCATGCTGACAATCTATGGCGTCTACCGTTCCCGCGCGATCCGTCCCCTTTGGGTGCTGCACGAATGTGGGGCGCCGTTCAGTCATGTGCCTGTCATCCAGGCGTATCGGCTGGGCGACCGGGCATCTGCAGGAGCTGCGCTCAATACTGCAATGCCCGAATTTCTGGCAATCAATCCGCTGGGACAGGTTCCGGCGATGCGCGATGGCCCTCTGCTGCTAAGCGAATCCCTTGCCATCTGCCTGCACATCGCCCGCAAGTATGGCGGAGCCATTGGTCCGGCATCGGACGACGAGGCATCGGTGATGGAGCAATGGGCGCTGTTTGCCGCAACGGCCGTGGAACCCTCGGCCATTGAAATCCTGTACACGACGCGTGACGGACAAGCCGACACGCCAACCGGCCAAGGCATCATCCGGCTGGCGGCAGAACGGCTCAGGCGTCCGCTCAGCCGGCTTGAGACGCATCTGGCCAAGCGTGACTGGCTGATGGATCGCTTTACAGTCGCCGATATCATGGTTGCGGAATGCTTGCGCTATGGCCAATCGCATCCGGACCTGCTGCATGACTTCCCCCAGGTCGCAAGATGGCTTGCGGCAGCACAGGCGCGGCCAGCGTTTCAGGCCGTCTGGGCAAAACGCGAGGCAGAACCGGAATAGCGGCACGATTGGCGGCGGTCATATGCCTTCGGCCCGCGACGAGATGTTTGGCAACGACGTCAGGCGGCCAGCGCGCGCATGGGCTTTGGTCGGATCATGGTGCAATAGCTGCCGGGGAGGCTTTGCGCCAGCTCTCGTCGCCGCAAATGGCATAAAACGCGTCTACAGCACGGGGCCGACCCCGGCCGCGCCCCAACATCTTGCGCGCCCCGCCCTGCTGATGATCTAATACGGTCACCCACGATCCAGAACAAGAATCGAGCACGCCATGGCCAATGACCTTCTTTCCGGCGCGACACCCGCCTATGATGCCTCGTCCATCGAGGTGCTGGAGGGGCTAGAGCCGGTGCGCAAGCGGCCGGGCATGTATATCGGCGGCACCGACGAGCGAGCGCTGCATCATCTGGTGGCCGAAATCCTCGATAACGCCATGGACGAGGCGGTGGCAGGCCACGCCACGCGGATCGAAATCGAATTGCAGACCGGCAACACAGTCACCATCCGCGACAATGGGCGCGGCATCCCGGTCGACCCACACCCCAAATTTCCCGGCAAATCCGCGCTGGAGGTGATCTTGTGCACCCTCCACTCCGGCGGCAAGTTCGGCGGCGACGCCTATGCCACCTCCGGCGGTCTGCACGGCGTGGGCGCGTCCGTCGTCAACGCGCTCTCCGACCACATGCGGGTAGAGGTTGCCCGCAACCGTGAGCTATATGTTCAGGAATTCTCGCGCGGTATCCCGCAAGGCCCGGTCACAAAGGTCGGCCCCGCCCCCAACCGGCGTGGCACCACCGTCACATTCCGCCCCGATCCTGAAATCTTCGGCAGCCTGATGCTGAAGCCGGCGCGGATGATGAAGGCGGCGCGGTCCAAGGCCTATCTGTTTTCCGGTGTGGAAATCCGCTGGAAATCCGCTGTCCACGACGGAGAAACCCCGCAAGAAGCCGTCTTCCACTTCCCCGGCGGCCTTGCCGATTACCTCACCGACACACTCGCCAAATCCACCACCTATGCCGAGCGTCCCTTTGCCGGCAAAGTCGGCTTCACCGAGAAATTCCAGGTCCCCGGCTCGGTCGAATGGGCAATCAACTGGACGCCCGCGCGCGACGGCTTCATCCAGTCCTACTGCAACACCGTCCCCACGCCCGAAGGCGGCACCCACGAATCCGGCTTCTGGGCCGCCATCCTCAAGGGCATCCGGGCCTATGGCGAGCGGGTCAAGAACCGCAAGGCCGACCAGATCACCCGCGACGACCTGCTCACCGGGGGCTGCGCCTTGGTGTCCTGTTTCATCCGCGAGCCGCAATTCGTCGGCCAGACGAAGGACCGGCTGGCGACTGAAGAAGCCGCCCGGTATGTCGAACTGGCCGTGCGCGACCATTTCGACACCTGGCTCGCCGCCGACCCCAAATCCGCAGGCGCCATCCTCGATTTCCTGATCCTGCGCGCCGACGAACGCCTCCGCCGCCGGATGGAGAAGGAAACGCAGCGCAAATCCGCCACCAAGAAACTGCGCCTGCCCGGCAAGCTGACCGATTGCACCGCGAAAAACCGCGAAGGGACCGAGTTGTTCATCGTGGAGGGCGACTCGGCCGGCGGCTCTGCCAAGGGTGCGCGGTCGCGCGAGACGCAGGCGCTCTTGCCGCTGAAGGGCAAGATCCTCAACGTGCTGGGCGCGGCCTCGGCCAAGCTGAATGACAACTCCGAGATCCGCGATATTTGTGAGGCGCTTGGGGTGTCGATGGGCACCAAGTTCAACGTTGATGACCTGCGCTATGACAAGATCATCATCATGACCGACGCCGATGTAGATGGCGCCCATATCGCCAGCCTGCTGATGACGTTTTTCTTCACACAGATGCGCCCGCTGATCGACAAGGGCCACCTCTACCTCGCCTGCCCCCCGCTCTATCGCCTGACGCAAGGCGCGCGGCGGATGTATGTTTCTGACGATGCCGAAAAGGAACTGTGGCTGGCCAAGGGCTTGGGCGGCAAGGGCAAGATCGACGTGCAACGCTTCAAGGGTCTGGGCGAGATGGACGCCAAAGACCTGAAAGACACCACAATGAACCCCGAAACCCGCAAACTGATCCGGGTGAGCATCGACGAAGACGAACCGGGCATGACCGGCGATCTGGTGGAACGGTTGATGGGGAAGAAACCGGAACTGCGGTTCCAGTATATTCAAGAGAACGCAAGGTTTGTGGAAGAGTTGGATGTTTGAAAGAGTATGGAGGGTGGGGTTTAACCCGCCATTTTCTCGCCGCATCGGCAGGGTGAACCCCGCCCTACCGTAGCCCCCGGTCCTCGCAGATGGTTTTCCCGAGAAGGAGTCCACCGGACCTTTTTCGCGGCCCTGCGGCCCGCCGCCCCTCACCCCCTTGCCTTCCCCCCGCCAAGCGCCCATCTTCACCCTACAGGCTCCTGCGCCCGCGCGCCTTGCGGGACCGCCCCTGATGCCTGCCGCCCGTGTCTTGGGCTGGCATGCAGCGATCCTGCCGGCATGGGCCGGGAAGGAACCTCGGCACAAAGGGAACAGGCCATGTCCAAGGAAAAGAACAAAGGCAATCGCGAGACCAAGAA
>JBKBOF010000186.1:0-5445 GCA_046294955.1 Paracoccaceae bacterium | reverse complement strand
GGGGCAGCGCTTGCGAAAAAAGGCGCGTGCTGCGCCGGGCGCGACATACATGATGCGCGCCGGGTCGCTGAGGCCATGGGCTTCCCGCACTATGTGCTGGATTACGAAAACACCTTCCGCGAAGCCGTGATCGAAGAATTTGCCGATGCCTATCTGGCCGGGGCGACCCCGGTTCCCTGCATCCGCTGCAACGAACGGGTGAAGTTCAAGGATCTGCTGGCCACGGCAAAGGATCTGGACGCCGATTGCATGGCCACGGGTCATTACATCCAGCGCAAGGTCGGTGCCTTGGGGCCAGAGCTGCACGCGGCGGCGGATGTCACGCGCGACCAAAGCTATTTCCTGTTCTCGACCACGGTCGAACAACTGTCGTACCTGCGTTTTCCGTTGGGTCATCTGGCAAGCAAGGCCGAAACCCGCGCCCTGGCTGCGAAATATGGCCTTCCGGTCGCGGACAAACCCGACAGCCAGGACATCTGCTTTGTGCCGAACGGCAATTACGCGGCCGTGATTGAAAAGCTGCGGCCCGGTGCGGCAGACCCGGGCGAGATCGTGGATCTGGAGGGCAAAGTGCTGGGCACCCATCGCGGGGTGATCCATTACACCATCGGTCAGCGCAAGGGGCTTGGCATCGGGGGCTTGGGGGATCCACTGTATGTGGTACGGCTGGACCCCGAGACACGGCGCGTGATTGTCGGCCCGCGCGAGTCGCTTGCGACCCGCGTCATTCCGGTGCGCGAGGTGAACTGGCTTGGCGATGCCCCGTTCGACAGCACGCCGGAATGGCATGTGCATGTCAAGGTCCGCTCGACCCGTCCGCCGCGGCCAGCAGTGATCCGGCCCCTGTCGGCGACCGAGGCCGAGGTCGAACTGCTGGATCCCGAAGATGGGGTCAGCGCCGGGCAGGCCTGTGTGTTCTACGCGCCCGAGGGTAGCCGTGTGCTGGGCGGCGGATGGGTATGGCGGGGCCGCTGATCATTCGGCGGCTTCGGCAGCCAAGGCTTCGGCGGCTTCAATCTCGGCGGCCTTTTTTTCCACCAGTTCCACGATGTGATCGATCATCGCCTCGTTGCCCAGCTTGTGGCTTTGTTTGCCGGCCAGATACACCATGCCCGACCCTGCACCGCCGCCGGTAAAGCCGATGTCGGTCATCAGCGCCTCGCCCGGTCCGTTGACCACGCAGCCGATCACCGACAGGCTCATCGAGGTGGTAATATGGGCCAGACGGTCCTCCAGCGCCGAGACGGTCTTGATCACGTCAAAACCCTGACGCGCGCAGGACGGGCAGGAAATGATGGTCACGCCGCGATGGCGCAGGCCAAGCGATTTCAGGATCTCGAACCCGACTTTCACCTCTTCGACCGGATCAGCCGACAGCGACACGCGGATCGTGTCGCCGATACCCATCCACAGCAGGTTCCCCAACCCGATAGCCGATTTGACAGTGCCCGACACCAGCCCCCCGGCCTCGGTGATCCCCAGATGGATCGGCGCGTCGGTAGCTTCGGCCAACTGCTGATAGGCTGCGGCAGCCATGAACACATCCGACGCTTTTACCGAAATCTTGAATTCGTGAAAGTCGTTGTCCTGCAACAGCTTGATATGGTCCATGCCCGACTCGACCATGGCATCCGGGCAGGGCTCGCCATATTTGTCCAAAAGGTGCTTTTCCAACGACCCGGCGTTCACGCCAATGCGGATCGAACAGCCATGGTCCTTTGCGGCTTTGACCACCTCCGCCACGCGCCTTGCATCGCCAATGTTGCCGGGGTTGATCCGCAAGCAGGCGGCCCCTGCTTCGGCGGCTTCGATGGCCCGCTTGTAATGGAAGTGGATATCCGCCACGATCGGCACCGGGCTTTCCGCGCAGATTTCACGCAAGGCGCGGGTGCTGTCCTGATCCGGCGTGGACACTCGCACGATATCGGCCCCGGCGACGGCTGCGTGCTGGATCTGTTCGATAGTCGCTGCGACATCGGTGGTCAGCGTGTTGGTCATCGTCTGCACCGATATAGGCGCATCGCCCCCGACCAGAACCTTGCCAACCCGAATCTGCCGGGAGGTGCGGCGGTAAATGTTGCGCCACGGGCGGACGGGGTTATGGCTCATCTGCGCTGTCCTTTGACGGTTTGCCCATAGATAAAACGACAAAGCCGCCCCGGCAATGCCAAGGCAGATGTGTAAGCCAATATTGCCAGATTATTGCGACGGTGCGCGCAGGGCTTGCGAGGCGTCGGCCACATTTACTATAGCCGCCAGATCGGCATCACGGGTCAGATCGGCCACAGCATACTTGCCGGTCAATGCCTCGGGGGACAGAGCCACGTTCTTGACCACCTGAGCACCGGGTGCAGCCGGGCCAAATGTCTGGCCATTGACGGCAAAATACACCGATCCCGAGTTGCCTGACCGCAGGAGAGGCGCCTCTTCAAGTTGCGGAACGGCCCAACGTTCGCCGGCATCCAGAATTTTCTCGAACAACACGGTGCCATCGGCAGCCTGCACGCGCACCCATGACGGGCGCACGGCAAGGATTTCGACACCCGGCTGTGCCTGCGCCATCACCTGAACCGCACCTTCGGCATCGCTCAAGGCTTCTGCGATGGCCAAATCCACCGCCTCGGCCGACGTTTCGGACGCGACCCGGCCGGGGTTGATACCGGCGATGGGTCCATCACGCGACGTCAGAACCGGAACATCCAAGGCTTGCGGGCGATAGAGACGGTCCATCCCTTCCGACTGTACCGGATCGGCGCTTGCCATGGCTTGCGTCGTATCGGAAGCCGGGGCGGACCGCACCAACGGTGCAGATCCCGACACATTGCCCAAAGGATCGATTTCGGCAACCACGGTAGGCGCCTGATCAACCGGGGCCAATTGCACCCGCTGCACTTCCTGCAACACCGACCAGCCGCCGTATCCGATGGCCCCAATCAGGGCGACAAGCACCAACAAAGACCCGACAGCGCCCGGCTCGACCCGCGCAAACAGGCTTTCTCCGCGCGGAATGAAGGTTGCATTCGGGTTGGCAAGCGGATCGCTGAAGGTTTGCGTGGTCCGCGACCGGGCTGCGGTCATCCCAAGGGATGAAGCCGCCGCGCTCATCCCATGCGCCACTTCGAACTTCGCTTCTTTGCAAAAGCGCACAAAGGCCATGTCCGGATCCATCCCCAGATACCGGGCATAGGACCGCACATACCCCGCCACGAAGCCTTGCGTTTCAAACGCTGACACATCGGCATTTTCAATGGCGGCAATATAGGCCGCCTTGATCTTCAGTTCGCGCTGAACATCAAGCAGGGATTTCCCAAGCGTCGCACGTTCGCCACGCATCAAGTCACCAAGACGCAGATCGAAATCGTCAAAACCTTTCGGCTTTTCAACTTCCGGCATCGAAGGTTTCGCCCTCCGCCCGATCATGCGCATTGCCCCATCACTTCACCGTGTCCCAGTAGCCGCTTTCGCCGCGACTCATTCTGCTCGTATTAGGGATTCGGTATCACAGCACAAGCGCTTTTGCACCTGCGAGAAGCCGCTTAAGCCGACACCTCGGCACGATTCAGCGCACATTGCTGCCACAGGTGATCCATCGCCTTCACAAGGGCGTCAATTTCGCGCGGATCGTGCACCGGCGACGGGGTCAGCCGCAGCCGTTCGGTGCCGCGCGGCACCGTGGGGAAGTTGATCGGTTGCACATAGACACCAAACTGATCCAGCAACATGTCGGACAGCAATTTGCAATGGATGGGGTTTCCAACATGAACAGGCACAATATGCGACCCGCAATCGATGATCGGCAGGCCCATTCCCTTCAAGCGCATCTTTAGGATACGGGCGTGGGATTGCTGCGTATCGCGCAGTTTCTGACCCTCGGGACCCTTCAAAAATTTCACGCTGGCAGCAGCCCCGGCCGCGATCGCAGGCGGCAGCGATGTGGTGAAAATGAAGCCCGGCGCGTAGCTGCGCACCGCATCCACCATCTTTGCAGTTGCAGCAATGTAACCGCCAAACACCCCGTATGCCTTGGCCAGAGTGGCGTTGATGATGTCGATGCGGTGCATCTGGCCATCACGCTCGGCCACCCCTGCTCCGCGCGGCCCATACATGCCCACGGCATGCACTTCGTCGATGTAAGTCAGGGCCCCAAACTCTTCGGCAACATCGCAAATCTGCGCAATCGGGCCAAAGTCGCCGTCCATCGAATAGATTGACTCGAAGGCGATCAGTTTCGGCGCTGCCGGATCATCTGCGGCGATCAGTTCGCGCAGGTGGGCGACATCGTTGTGCCGGAAGATCCGCTTTTCCCCGCCACCCCGACGCACACCTTCGATCATAGACGCGTGGTTGAGGGCGTCGGAATAGATAATCAGACCGGGGAAGATCAGGCGCAGCGTTGAAAGGGTTGCGTCATTGGCGATGTAGGCACTGGAAAACACCAAGGCAGTCTCTTTGCCATGCAGATCGGCCAGCTCTGCCTCAAGCCGCTTGTGATAGACGGTTGTGCCTGAAATGTTTCGCGTTCCACCCGAACCTGCGCCTGTGGCGTCCAACGCTTCATGCATGGCGGCCAGAACCGCCGGGTGCTGCCCCATGCCCAGATAGTCATTGCCGCACCAGACCGTGATGTCTTTCTTGCTGCCATCGGGTCTGGTCCAGACCGCATGGGGATACTGGCCATTCTGGCGCTCGATGTTGATGAATGTGCGATAGCGACCCTCATCGTGCAGACGTTGCAGGGCAGTATCCAAGGCAGCTTCATAGTTCATCAGATCTCTCCGTGACAACCTGCGCACGTAGCCGCAGGTGGCTTTCCGTTTTCCGGAATGCCTGCATAACAGGCGCTTCACAGGTCCCGTGCATTGACTTGCATCAAGTAAACACGTCTTGAAAACAGGTCAATTTGACGCCCCCGGCACTTTTCGACGGATTACCCAGCGTCAGGAACGGCTTTCAAGGTGACGGAGCGACTTCCAGAACCACCACACAAGGTGTTGTGGCCTTGCGGGCCTTGTTGCAGGCGGCCAGTGCTGCGGTTCTGGCTGCGGCGGCATCCGGCAAATTGCCCAAGGCCACGGCCGAAGCAACGGGTTTCCCGTCACGCACAAAACCTTCGCCCGGTGCGGCGGCAAGGGCGGCGTGTCCGGTGCGGCTGGTGACAAACAACGACAGGGCCTGATCATTTGACGCCACCAGCCGAAGCGTGGCCAATTCTTCGGGCGTCAGGAACGGGTGCAGGTGCAGGCTGACGGCCGATCCGTTGTTTACCCCGGTTTCCACCGCGACGTCGGCCTGCGCCAATGCCGCAGTCCCCGCCACGATCTGGGTGACCAAGGCTATGCCCGCCATCATCGAAACTGCCGTCCTGTTCCTGGTCATCCCTCTTTCACCCTCACGCCATTGCAAAACCGGCTTGGTGTCTAACCCAATGTTGCCCCTCTGGACAGT
>JBKBOF010000185.1:0-5534 GCA_046294955.1 Paracoccaceae bacterium | reverse complement strand
TGCCTTGGACCCATTCCTTCAGGTGATAGACAACGGGCGTAAACCGTTTTTCGCCGGATTCGTGATCGAACTCTTCGGACCCGGCATTGACGACGCCAGCCAGATTGCGCGCCGCTTCGATCACCGCCATCTGCATGCCAAGGCAAATTCCCAGATAGGGGATGTTCTTTTCGCGGGCAAATTGCGCAGCCTTGATCTTGCCTTCGGTGCCACGCTCGCCAAAGCCGCCCGGGACAAGAATGGCGTGGAAGTTCTGCAAATAAGGCGCTGGATCTTCACGCTCGAAGATCTCGGCGTCGATCCATTCGGCCTTGACCCGTGTTCGGTTGGCCATGCCACCATGGGTCAGGGCTTCGGCAATGGATTTGTAGGCGTCTTCCAGTTGGGTGTATTTTCCGACAATCGCGACCCGGACAGTGCCTTCGGCATTGGTCAGACGGTCCATCACGTCTTCCCAACGGGTCAGGTTCGGCTTGGGTGCGGGCGCGATGCCAAATGCATCCAGCACAGCCTGATCCAGCCCAGCGCGATGATAGGCCAGCGGGGCCTCATAAATGGTTTTCAGATCATAGGCAGGAATGACATGCTCTTTGCGCACATTGCAAAACAGGGCGATCTTTTCCCGTTCCTTGTCCGGGATCGGGTGTTCCGATCGGCAGACCAGCACATCGGGGGCAAGGCCGATGGATTGCAATTCCTTGACCGAGTGCTGCGTTGGCTTGGTCTTCAGCTCGCCGCTTGCTGCAAGGTAGGGCAACAGCGTCAGGTGCATAAGGATGGATTGGCCGCGCGGGCGTTCGTGAATGAACTGCCGGATGGCTTCAAAGAACGGCAGACCTTCGATATCGCCCACCGTACCGCCGATTTCACACAACATGAAATCAACCTCATCGCCGCCTATGCGCAGGAAGTCTTTGATTTCATTGGTCACATGGGGGATAACCTGAATGGTCTTGCCCAGATAATCGCCGCGACGTTCCTTTTCCAGCACGTTGGAGTAGATCCGGCCCGATGAAATGCTGTCGGTGGCGCGGGCATGAACGCCGGTGAAGCGTTCATAGTGGCCAAGGTCAAGATCGGTTTCGGCGCCATCATCGGTGACGAACACTTCGCCATGTTCGAAAGGCGACATGGTGCCGGGATCGACATTCAGGTAGGGGTCCAGCTTTCGCAGGCGCACCGTGTATCCGCGCGCCTGCAACAGGGCGCCAAGGGCCGCCGAGGCAAGCCCCTTGCCAAGCGAGGACACAACGCCGCCGGTGATGAAAATATAGCGCGCCATATATGGCCCCCGTGTTGATCGTCGCGATTCGATGGGTGGGAATCGCTGCACCACGGGACCCATGCCTTATCTTAGGCAACGGTGCTTTGCAACAGCACCGCTAGATGCTGTTTGCCATGCGGAAGCTGCGACAAGCTATGGTGTCAGTTTTCCGCTTTTGGCGGCGTCAACGGTGCGTTGGTGGGGGCCGGTGGCAACAAATCACCCCCTGCTGGTGCTGTCGGCACCACAGGGGCCCGCGCCGGTGCACCAATCTGATCGATCACCGACGACGATCCGGCTTTCTGTGCGGCCAGAATGGTCAGCGTGATCGACGTGCCGATGAACAGGATGGCAAACAGCCACGTCAGCTTTCCCAGGGCGGTCGCTGCCGCCCGGCCCGACATCGCGCCGCCGCCACCACCCATACCCAGACCACCACCTTCGGATCGCTGAAGCAACACCACGCCGATCAAAAGAAGGGCGAGGATCAGATGGACGGTAAGGACGACGTTTTCCATGGGTAGGGTAACCTGTCAGCTGCGGACACGGCTATCTAGGCCCTCTGCCCTTTGGGCGCAACCCTCGACTTGGCGGACAGTCCGGGGCGACATGTCCGGTGCAGTGTTGCAAGTGCGGCAATCGCAGCCAGCAAAAGCGGCAGGCCAGCGGGCAGTGGAATTGGCGCAACAGGCTGCAGGAAGCCGCGAATTTCCCCCGCCGGAAAGCCAGAGGTGTGAATGTTGACATAGGCCTTGCCTGCTTTCATCGCGTCCAGCAAGGCCGCCTCGGCGCCCGGCAGGGTGCCTGCGCCGAACGTGGTCACGAAGCTTGCAGAGTAGGTGGATGCTAAAAGCGTGTCAAAGAGGCCGGAATAGGTTCCGGATGTGACCCCGGTTGGAAAACCGGAAAGCGACGGCGGCTGGACCGCGACGCCGACGTTGCCTGTCAGCGGAAAGGCTGTTGCCGCATGGATATGGGCAATCGTCACAGGAGCTGTCAGTTCGGCGAAGGTAATCTCGATGCTCAGAAGATGCGCCAGAGTGTCGAAAACGACCGTTGCAAAACCTGTGCCGGTCGAGACAACCGCCGGTTCTTCGTTTGCACCGGACAGTGTGGCGGTGAACGTGACAGTCGCGGCACTTGCCCTGTCGGCGGGGCAAGGGCAAGGACGACCGTCATGAAAAGAGGGGTGAACAAACGCAGAAACATGGCGGCTTCCTTTCAATTGATGAGCCAATCTATCACGGTTTGCGGGGTTTCCGGACTCTTTTTGCCGCCGCAGACTGCGCGCCGCCGCATTTCGGTGTTTCCCTCTTGCGCCGCTGCGTCTATAGCACAGACGGTTTTGAAGCCGAGGAGATCAGTATGGCCAACGTGGTTGTCGTGGGCGCCCAATGGGGCGACGAAGGCAAAGGCAAGATCGTGGACTGGCTGTCCGAGCGCGCCGACATTGTCGCGCGCTTTCAGGGCGGGCACAACGCGGGCCACACGCTGGTCATTGATGGTAAAGTGTACAAGCTGTCATTGCTTCCTTCTGGCATCGTGCGTGGGGGCAAACTGTCCGTCATCGGCAACGGCGTTGTGCTGGACCCATGGCATCTGGTGACCGAGATCGCCAAGCTGCGCGACCAGGGGGTCGAGATTTCCCCAGCCAATCTGCTGGTGGCGGAAAATGCGCCGCTGATCCTGCCCTTACACGGCGAATTGGACCGTGCGCGGGAGGGCAGCATGGCGGTGGCCAAGATCGGCACCACAGGCCGTGGGATCGGTCCGGCGTATGAAGACAAGGTGGGCCGTCGTGCCATTCGTGTGGCGGATCTTGCTGATGCGGCCACGCTGGAATTGCGGGTGGACCGGCTGCTGGCGCATCACGATGCGCTGCGTCGCGGTCTGGGGATGGACCCGGTGGATCGGGCCGCCCTGCTGGCGTTGCTGCACGATATCGCGCCGCAGGTTTTGCAATACGCGGCACCCGTCTGGAAAGTCCTGAATGAACACCGCCGCGCTGGAAAGCGCATCCTGTTCGAGGGCGCACAAGGCAGCCTGCTGGACATCGATTTCGGCACCTATCCCTTTGTCACCTCGTCGAACGTGATCGCGGGGCAAGCCGCCACCGGTGTTGGCCTTGGGCCGACCGCGATTGATTTCGTGCTCGGCATCGTCAAAGCCTATACCACCCGTGTCGGCGAAGGTCCGTTTCCGGCCGAACTGTTCGACGCCGACGGCGACCGTCTGGGCGAACGCGGGCATGAATTTGGCACCGTCACCGGACGCAAACGGCGTTGCGGGTGGTTCGATGCGGTTCTGGTGCGTCAAACCTGTGCCACCAGTGGCGTGTCGGGAATTGCGTTGACCAAGCTGGATGTGCTGGACGGCTTCAAGACGCTGAAAATCTGCGTCGGCTATGATCTGGACGGCACGCGGCTCGATTACCTGCCGACGGCGGCAGACCAACAAGCCCGGTGCACGCCGATTTTCGAAGAACTGGAAGGCTGGTCTGATTCGACGGCCGGGGCGCGATCCTGGGCAGACCTGCCGGGGGCGGCGATCAAATATGTGCGGCGGATTGAGGAATTGATCCAGTGTCCGGTCGCGCTACTTTCTACCTCACCTGAAAGGGACGACACCATTCTGGTGACCGACCCCTTTGCGGATTGATCGGGGCCCGTTCCCGAACAGAATGAGGATCGTATGGCGTTAAGCTACAAGGCAAGGCGACGCTGGTCGCTTGTGGTTCTTTTGGTTGGGCTGCCCATGTATGTTGTGGCGGCCGTCAGTCTGGTGAATTGGCTTGACCGGCCGTCACTTTGGGTGGAGTTCGCGGTTTATGTCGGCCTTGGTCTGGTGTGGATCCTGCCTCTGCGCCCAATCTTCCTTGGCGTTGGGCAACCCGACCCTGACGATCCTGCACCCAAGACGGGCTTTCCCGGTCCGGAACAGTAAAACAGGCTGACTGCAGTTTTGCATTCCGCCTGTCTCCGGGGTCTTGCCGGGGTGTTGATTGCCGCATCAGACCGCGTTTGCGATGGAACCGATCCTATGGTCAGCCAACAAGCTTTTTCGCCTCTGAAAGCAAGGTCGATGTCGCGCTGATGGCGAACTGACCTCGGCGACTGCGCTCGATCACACCCTCGCGCAACAGGGCGCCAAAGCTGCGCAGGCCATCTTCGCGCGACAGATCGTCGGTTGCTGCCGCGATGTGACGCATCAGTTGTGGACGGGTAAAGCTGTCACGGCCTTCGACACAAGCAATATAGGCCGCTGCGGCCTCAAGCAAATCGGGCAAGTCCGTGGCACCAAGACGCTCGGCGAACTCTGGGAATCCGGTTTCGGATTCAAAGATATTGCCTGTTTCGTCGTCCAGATCGAAATCTTCTGCCATCTCCATTTCGGCAACGATCACAGTGGCTTCCAGCGAAAGTGGGCGGCGCGGGCGCACAGGTTGAATGGGTGTGGCGGCAGACGGATGCGCCGAAGACGCGACCGGCCGATCGATACGCTGCTCTGACACCAGAACCAAAGGTGCAGGGCGTTCAGCAGGGGCAAGTGGGCTGGACGCGGACGGACGAACAGTTTTCGCCAGATCGTCGCGATACGCCCCCATCCTTTCGCTGTTGTCGCTGGCAAGCGTGTTGCCGGTCGCGCGACGCTCCGCGATGGTTGCGGCTACTGCGGCTTTCAGGTGGGCGATGGCGGACATCCGACGTTTTGTGTCGGGCACTTCCATCTGAGTGCCGGCTTCATCCATGAGGCGATTGACGGCGGCATCTTCTGCTGTCGGCCCCAGCCGTTGCGCCAAGCTTGTATCAGATTTTGGTGCATCCTGTTCAACAGCGGCCAGCTCGGCTGCCAAGGCGGCTTCGGCTTCGTCCGACAGCGCTGCTGGTGCCGGCGCAGGGGCCGCAGCCGCAAGATCGGTAGTCGCAAAAGTCGATGCATCGGCCCGACGGATCTTTATCACGCGGGCGCGGGCGCGTTGAAGCTTTTCCACGCTGATCGGTGTGCGGGATTCGTTTTCGGACGTTTTCGCCGACCCTTCGGCCACGCGTGCAGGTGCGGCAGCCAGCGGCACGGACGGACTTTCCGGCAAAGTCGCGCCTTCGGGTGGGGTCGGGCGAATGGTGCGAACGGGGCGCGTGGGGCGAACCGGAACGACCGGCTGCCGTTCCCCGGTCGAGTGTGCGGCATCATCCTTGGCCGCCTCAGGCTTGACAACGGCCTCGACCGAATCGACTGCTTCCGGTGCGGCGTCAACTGCTGCGTGATTGGC
>JBKBOF010000184.1:0-5667 GCA_046294955.1 Paracoccaceae bacterium | reverse complement strand
AAAATCACAAGCCACAGGATTGCGGATCATTGCAAATTTCTTGCAATGGAAGCCATGAATTATACTGCTGTGCTGTCAAATATTGACTGAATCGTATATTCTATGATCACTTTGATCCGGCAACCCACAGGCCGGAATAGGTCACGTCAGCCTAGAGAAAGCCGGCATCGCGCTTCGTCTGCCCGAACGGCCTCAGCGGTCAGGGCAATTCCAAACCGGCTGTAGAAACGGCGTTGAGTTTTGTTCGAACTACCGGCTGGTCGGACTTTGGCAGACCTCCACAGCGTTTGCAGACCCGCAAACCCGCTGCCGCGGCTGCCTCACAACTGTCAAACAACCGAACATTGCGACGCAGCGGTGTGCGCGCCGGGCACCCGAAGCTACAGAAGATGCCGGTGCTCAGCACACCGATCACCCCGGACCGAATCCGCCGCGCAACCAAATCCGCCCAATCCTGATCCGTCATTGCGTCCCCCAAGCAAAAGGCGCGGTCAGCATCCCGCCGTCCGCGCCTGATTGCGACCCGAAAGTTGCGCTTACTGGAGCTTCTTCCAATCCTGTTTCGAACAGATCAGCCCACCGGCCACGCAGCCCGACAACTTCATGCTGGTGCCGCTGATCGCGATTTTGCCCATGTAGATCTTGTTGTTCGACGGCCGCCAGACTTTGCCCTCATATGCACCATTGCCCTTTGCGGCCATGTCGCGCACCAGTTGTTTGCCAAGGTTCTCGGATTTGTATTCCGCTCCGCCCTTGAAGGTCTTGACGATGGTGCCGCAGAAGTTGGCGCCACAGGGCGCGATCTGCACATGGGCATAGGCGCCATCATCCGGCTGCGTCTGCCAAAGGCCGACGATTGGCTCGGCCACGGCCGCCCCGGCCACCAAGGCAAAAGCCGCTGCAACCGCCACACGCGTTACGAAACTGCTCATTTGGGTCTCCTCCCTGAAGCTGGCTTGATCATCCTCACTCTGCCGTGGGTCTTGCAAGCATGACGTTGGGTCGCGGCCCTCTTGGCATCACGGCTTTGCCATGCCAAAGGGAAGGAAAGCCAAAAAGGTGCGCCATGATCCTCTATCCCGCCATCGACCTGAAAGACGGCCAATGTGTCCGCCTGCTGCGCGGAGAGATGGCCGCCGCCACGGTTTTTGGCGACGACCCGGCCGCACAAGCCGCAAAGTTCGAAGCCGCCGGCTGCGACTGGCTGCATCTCGTTGACCTCAACGGCGCTTTCGCCGGCCAGCCGGTCAATGCAGCGGCGGTCGAAGCGATCCTTGCCCGCGTCAGCGTCCCGGCCCAGCTTGGCGGCGGCATCCGCGACATGGCCACCATAGAGATGTGGCTGTCCAAAGGGCTTGCCCGCGTAATCCTCGGCACCGTTGCCGTCGAAAATCCCGATCTGGTCCGAACCGCCGCCCGCACCTTCCCCGGCAAAGTTGCAGTCGGGATTGACGCCCGCAATGGCTTCGTCGCGACGAAAGGCTGGGTAACAGAGACCACCGTGCAAGTCACCGACCTTGCCCGCAGCTTTGAAGACGCAGGCGTCGCCGCGATCATCTACACCGACATTGACCGCGACGGCGCAATGCAGGGACCCAACATGGCCGCAACGGAAGCCCTGGCCCGTTCTGTATCTATTCCTGTTATCGCGTCAGGTGGCGTCTCGACCATGGCCGACCTCGTGGCCCTGCGCGACACAGGCGTCATCGCCGGAGCGATCTCGGGGCGTGCGCTTTACGACGGGGCCATTGACCTTGCGGCCGCGCTGCGCGCATTGAAATCCTGATTTCATCTGTTTCCAAATATCCCGGGGGGAGCCGCAGGCGGGGGGCAGCGCCCCCCTTTCCCCGGCTAGGCACACGCGCTAGGGTCCGACCATGCTGAAAACCCGCATTATCCCATGTCTTGATGTCGCCGATGGCCGTGTGGTCAAAGGCGTGAACTTCGTAAACCTGATCGACGCGGGCGACCCGGTCGCTGCGGCCCGTGCCTATGATGCTGCGGGGGCGGATGAACTCACCTTCCTCGATATTCACGCCACGCATGAAAACCGGGGCACGATGTTCGATCTGGTCACCCGGACTGCCGAACATTGTTTCATGCCCCTGACCGTCGGAGGGGGCGTGCGCTCGCATGAAGATGTGCGCGCCCTTTTGCTGGCGGGCGCCGACAAGGTCAGCTTCAACTCGGCCGCTGTCGCCAACCCTGACGTGGTGGCTGCCGCGGCTGACCGCTTTGGCAGTCAATGCATCGTGGTGGCCATTGATGCAAAGACAGTAGCCCCCGGAAAGTGGGAGATCTTTACCCACGGCGGGCGCAAATCCACGGGGATCGACGCGGTGGAATTTGCCCGCACCGTGGCCGCGAAAGGGGCCGGGGAAATCCTGCTGACCAGCATGGATCGCGACGGCACCAAGGGTGGATACAATTTGCCGCTGACCCGAGCCATCGCCGACGCGGTTTCCATACCCGTGATCGCCAGTGGCGGGGTTGGCACGCTCGATCACCTTGTCGAAGGGGTGATCGAAGGCCATGCCTCGGCGGTTCTGGCCGCGTCGATCTTCCACTTCGGAACATTTACCATCGCGCAGGCCAAGGCCCATATGGCGGCTGCCGGTATTCCTGTGAGGCTGACATGACCCACACCCTCGACCGACTTGCAGCGACCATAGAGGCCCGCAAGGGTGCGGATCCCGATTCAAGCTGGACAGCCAAACTTCTGGCGAAAGGCCCGGAAAAATGCGCCGAGAAATTCGGCGAAGAAGCGGTCGAAGCCATCATCGAAGCCGTCAAGGGCGATCGTGTCCGGCTGACGTCAGAAGCCGCAGATGTGCTTTACCACCTTATGGTCATGCTCGCCGCCCGCGATGTGCCGTTGTCGGACGTCCTCGCCGAACTTGACGGTCGCGACGGAACCTCCGGTCTGGCCGAAAAAGCCGCACGCGGTTAAAGGCCCAGCCGCGGGATCTCGATCGCCGGGCAGCGGTTCATCACCACCTGCACCCCGCGTGCTTCGGCCCTTGCCGCTGCTGACGCGTCCTGCACGCCAAGCTGCATCCAGATGCAGACCAGTTCGGGAAACCGTGCCAAGGCCTCACCCACCACTGGTCCCACCTCTGCGGACCGGCGAAAGATATCGACCATATCCACATGGCCTTCAATCTCAGACAGGCTGGCACGCACCACCTCGCCCAGAACAATCTGTCCGGCCTGACCGGGGTTGACCGGAATGACCCGATATCCCTTGCGCGCCAGATAGGTTGCAACGCCATGACTGGGGCGGTCGGCCTTTGGCGACCAGCCAACCAATGCGATGGTCCGGCAGCGGGTCAGAATATCGGCAATGCGGGCGTCTTCTGATGCGGGCATGAGGTTACCTTCGCAAGAAAAAGGCGCCACGGGAACAAGCCCGGGCGCCCAGTCGCGGAACGAGGGACAGTGAACGAGAGGCGGGAGTTCCAGCCCGCACCTCCTGACAAAAAGATGGGAATGCTGAAGAAAGATTAAACCTCATGTCGCGACTTTGTGATCCAGCCGCAGGCTGGCGGCATAAAGAGACACCGCAGCCGCATTGGAAACGTTCAGACTGCCGAACGCACCGGAATAGGGAATCCGCGCCAGATGGTCGCACGTCTCGCGCGTCTTTTCCCGCAGGCCTGGCCCCTCCGCGCCCATGACGAGCGCAATCGGCCGCTTGCCGACCAGATCAAGCGCCCCTTCCAGAGTGTGTTCGGCTTCGCCTTCCAGACCGATCAGGATGTAGCCCATGTCGCGCAACTCCTGCATTGCGTCCGAAAGATTGGCGACCCGCAGGTAAGGCTGGCGCTCCAGCGCGCCGCTGGCGGTCTTGGCCAGCGCCCCCGTCTCCGGTGCCGAATGGTGGCGCGGGGCGATCACAGCCCGTGCGCCGAACACCTCGGCGCTGCGCAGCACCGCACCCACGTTGTGCGGGTCGGTCACCCGGTCCAGCAGGACGACCAGCGGCGCCCCCGCGCCTGAAATCGCCACTTCCGCCAGCTTGCCCCAGTTCAAGGGCCGCACCTCCATCGCGGCCCCCTGATGGACCGAGCCCTCATCAATCGGCACGTCGAACTTGCGCGGATCGGCGATTTCAGGCGCCATCCCCGAAAGGGCGACCGCCTCCTCCAGCTTGTCCAGCGCGTTCTTGGTCAGCACCAGCCGCAACTTTTCGCGTGCGGGGTTCATCAGCGCATCGCGCACCGCATGCAGGCCGAACAGCCAGACGGTTTCCTTTGCCTCGGCCCGCTTGCCGCGTTCCTTGTCGATCACCCATGTCGGTTTGGTGGTTCCGGTCTTCATCTTGCCGCCCATTGTTTCTGGCGTCACAGAATGCGGCGGGGCGGGGGGGATGCGCAAGCCGAAACTCTTGGCGCACACTTGCATTCGGTGCTTGACGCCCCCCGGCCCCTTGGGTATTCCGCCCCCGTCGGGTGACGAGCTGCAAGGTGCGGCAGCGGACTGTAACTCCGCCGGGGAGACCCACGCCTGGTTCGATTCCAGGGTCACCCACCATCATTCCAAGATGGTGTCAGACAGAAAAGAAAGGCCGCCTCCGGGCGGCTTTTCTTTTGTCCGCATGTAGCCCAACCCTAGCTTTAACCACGCCCTGCCAGCGCACACTGTTGCGGGCAGGCTCCAGTATCATGAAGGGAAAACAAAAATGAAAAAGGGCAGCCGAAGCTGCCCGTTTCAGACCGAAATGGAGCGGGCGAGGCGATTCGAACGCCCGACCCTAACCTTGGCAAGGTTATGCTCTACCCCTGAGCTACGCCCGCACCGTTTCGGTAAGCGGTGATTTAGGGGATGGCGCGGATGCCTGCAAGGGCAAAAATGCATGTCGATGCGGATTTTTGCGCGCCAGCATCAGATGACAAAAGCGACAGACCTTGACGCGATGCCAAAGCCTGCAAGCAACTGTAATGTGGTGATTATTCCAACTCGATCAGTAGATCCTTGGCGTCTATCTGGCTGCCGGCGTGCACATGCAGCGCTTTCACCACCGCCTCGCGGTCGGCGTGCAGGCCGGTTTCCATCTTCATCGCTTCGATGGTCAGCAAAAGATCGCCCGCCCTGACCTTTTGGCCGACCGTGACGGCCACGCTGGCCACGGATCCCGGCATAGGGGCACCGATATGGCCGGTATTGCCGTCTGCTGCCTTTGGTCGGGCGGCAGTTTTTGCCTTGATTGCACGGTTTGGCACGCGGATCACACGGGGCTGGCCGTTCAGCTCGAAAAACACTTTCACCTCGCCGTCTTCCGACACATCGCCCACCGCCTGCAAGCGCACCTCCAGCGTCTTTCCGGGATCGATCTCAGCGGTGATTTCTTCTCCCGATGTCATGCCGTAAAAGAACGTGCGCGTCGGCAGAATCCGCACCGGACCGTACAGCCGGTGGCGGGCGCGGTAATCCATGAACACCTTTGGATACATCAGGTATCCGTTCAGGTCTTCTTCATCCAGCATCTCGCCATCGGCCTCATCCTGGCCCAGATGCAGCTCTTGCGCCAGCTTTGCCCGCACCTCGTCCAGATCCACCGGCAGCAGCGTCTTGCCGGGCCGGTCGGTCAGCGGAGCCTCACCTTTAAGCACTTTTTTCAGGATGCCTTCGGGCCATCCGCCATGCGGCTGCCCCAGATTGCCCTTC
>JBKBOF010000183.1:0-5689 GCA_046294955.1 Paracoccaceae bacterium | reverse complement strand
AGCGACGAATTAGACGCATGCGCATGCTGTCAGGTTGGAGGGCAGGAAAGAGCTCGGGGCGGACAGCCGCTTCGTGTGTTTTCTTAGATGCAATTCTGGCTTTGAGAACGTCTGCTCTCCGCCCGATGCGCTGGAGGGGTCTTCCTCAACGCACCCGGCCCAAAGCTGCCGGTCGGTCTGTCGCCCGTCGTTCACTGAAGATGCCATCCGGACCCGGCGCAGCATAGTATCGCGGCCAGGCCGAAGCGGTTAGTCGTTGCGATGCCCGAGGTTAACGTTACATCGGGCATGAAAGGTGTGGGGCCGCCTGTTTGCTCAAGACAAGGCACTTGGCGAAATGAAGCTGGATTGTCGCGTTCCAGCAGGTCATGCGCTTTCTCTGACATCGCATGATCATAGCCATGTTGGACAGGCGCTACCCAAGCCGGAATCCGACCAGTGGCGTCAGGTCATGGCGCCGCGTCCACCGCCCGCTCCTTGTCTGCCTCGCGCTCGGCTTCGGCTTGCTCGGCGGCCCAGACCCCTGCGGCCTCGACCGCCAAGGGAGACGCGGTGGGCAGCACGTTCAAATAGCTTTCGGTCTCGCTCACCGGTATCACTGCGCGCTGCGTCATCCGGTAGAGCGCGTAAACTGCGATAGCCGCAAAGGTCGCGCCCAACACCAACCAGAAGGCGAAAGGATCGAAAGTCTGCATTGCCCAACCGGTCAGGAGCGGCCCCGCGATCGCCCCCAAGCCGAAGGTGAAGATCAGCCCGCCTGAGGCCGCCGGCATATCTTCGGCGGACAGAAAGTCGTTGGTATAGGCAAGAAACAGAGCATACAAAGGAGTCGTGACTCCGCCCGCAAAAAAGGCCGCTGCCATCAATGGCACGAGGCTGCCGCCCGTGATCCAGCCCATTGCACAGGACAGCATGCCCAGTGTCGCTGCCCCGAAGATCAGTTTGCGCCGGTCCATCTTGTCAGACAACCAGCCGATGGGATATTGCAGCACCAGCGCGCCGGCGAACAACATCGCCACGAACAGCGCGATCTGCGATGCCGTCAATCCGATCTGTGTCCCGAAGACCGCGCCCATGCCCGATTGCGCGGCGTAGACGCTGCCCAAAAGGAAAATCCCCACGGTGCCCAGCGGAGAACTGATGAAGAGCTTGCGCAGGGACATCGGCCGCGCGACCTCGACCGCCGGGGCCGGCGCGACGGATAGCAGGATCGGCGCAAAGGAAATCGACACGAGGATCGAGGCGACGATAAACAGCGCCGAGGTGCTTGGATCGCCAAGCGTCAGAAGACCCTGCGCACCGATGATGCCAAGTGTTTGCGCGATCATGTAAGCCGACAGCACCTTGCCGCGTGTTTCGTTGGTGGATGCGTTGTTCAGCCAGCTTTCCGCTGAAACGTAAACTCCCGACATGCAGAATCCCACCAGCAACCGCAGCGCTGTCCAGGCCCACGGATCGGTCACCAGCGGAAAGGCGATCAGCCCGGCGGACATGAAGCTGCCAAGCGCCGCGAAGACCCGCACATGCCCGACACGCCGGATCAGGATGGGCGTATAGCGTGCGCCCGACAAAAATCCGAGGAAATAGCCCGAGGTGACGATGGCCAGTTCGGTCGCCGAAAAATTCTCGATCCCACCACGCAGGCCGATCAGGGTGAAATGCATGCCGTTTCCCAGCATGATCAGCACGATCCCCAGCAACAGCGCCCAAACGCCGGACAGCATCTGAAACATGAAGCACCCTTTCGGCAACGCCGGTCGCGACATAAAGCATTGCCTTTGTTGCACGCTGCCGAAGCCGCAAACGTCGCTGCAGCGCCGCATGGCAAACCATTTGCGACAGTGGGCTGCTACACCTTCTTCAACGGACGATCATCAGAGTGGCCCGATTTTCCGCACGCGTCATGCCCGAAACGGGACGTCCCGGTTGCCGCTGATGAACCCCTGCCCTGCAGGTCGCCAAAGTCCCGATGGTACCATCGTCGGCCTCGCTGTCTTGCAACCGCTGTCTGCATGGCATATGCACCACCCCGTGCCTTTTTTTCGAAGAAGGCCAGCACGCATGGCATCGCTATCAGTCGCCAGAGCTGATCCGGTGCCCGAGATCAATAGGCTGATCCCTAATGCGGCTTGTGCGCCGGTCTGTCGGCGATGATCAGCCATCCGCCCCGGATGATTTGGAGCATGTGGGGACTTCAGTCTTAGTCGTCGGCTGATCCATGTAACTACGCTGATCCGAGACACTGTCGGTGCCAAAAAAAGAAAGACATGACATGACCGAAGACAGACAAGACCCCCTGGTCCAAGAACCAGAGGTCGAAGCGATCCCGGTTCCCGAGGGCGACACGGAAATCATCGAGACCGATTACGACATCGGACAGGATAACTTCAGCGGTGCCATTTCGATGGATCTGGATATCCACAAGATCGTGTTTTCGGTGTCTGCGATCGGCATCATGCTGTTCACTTTTCTGACGCTGGCCTTTCAGAACGATGCCGAACCGCTGTTTGTCGCACTGCGCGACTGGCTGACAGGCAATCTTGACTGGTTCTTCCTGCTGTCGGGCAACATCTTTGTCGTCGTCTGTCTCGGGTTGATCCTGTCGCCGCTGGGTGTTGATTGTCACTGAGAACTGACCCGGCAACCACCAAAATTGTCACTGAGATTTGACCCATGTGCAACCTTGCCCCGGCACGAAGCAGCTGGGGGCAACAGGAGTGTTAGACATGGGATTTTTGAAGGTTATCCGGAAATGGGCGCTGCGCGATAAGATGCCCATTCGCGAGATCGCGCGGCGGACCGGCGTTTCGCGCAACACGATCAAGAAGTATTTGCGGGAGGAGATTGTTGAACCTGCGTTTCAGACGCCGGACCGCCCGAGCAAGCTGGACCCGTATGCCCAGCAGCTGACAACATGGCTTGTTTCGGATCAGCGCAAATCCCGCAAGGAGCGGCGGACGGCGAAGCTGATGCATGCCGACCTGGTGAAGCTTGGATATGGCGGTTCCTATGAGCGTGTTGCGGCCTTCGTGCGGGAATGGAAGGGCGAACGTCAGCGTGCGTATCATACGACCGACCGGTGGACCTTTGTGCCGCTGGTGTTTGCACCAGGCGAGGCGTTCCAGTTCGACTGGAGCGAGGACTGGGCCTATGTCGGCGGCGAGCGCATCAAGCTGCAGGTCGCCCATATCAAGCTGTCGCACAGCCGTGCCTTCTTGGTGCGGGCCTATCTGCTGCAGACACATGAGATGCTGTTCGACGCCCACTGGCATGCCTTCCGCGTCTTCGAAGGCGTCCCTGGGCGCGGCATCTACGATAACATGAAGACCGCCGTGGACCGGGTTGGGGCAGGCAAGAAGCGTGACGTGAATGCGCGGTTCCTGGCCATGACCAGTCACTATGTCTTCGATCCCGGGTTCTGTAATCCGGCGGCGGGTTGGGAGAAGGGTCACGTCGAGAAGAATGTGCGCGACGCGCGCCATCGCATGTGGCAGCTCATCCCGGCCTTTCCGGATATGGATGCGCTGAACATCTGGCTGGAAGACCGCTGCAAACTTCTATGGGCTGAGACGGCACATGGCACGTTGACTGGCAGCATCGCCGATGCGTGGGAAGCTGAGAAGCCCGCGCTGATGCCGCTACCCACGATGTTTGATGGCTTTGTCGAAGAGAGAAAGCGCGTCTCTCCCACGTGCCTGATCAGCTTTGAACGTAACCGTTATTCTGTGCCCGCCAGCTTCGCGAACCGCCCTGTCAGCCTGCACATCTACCCCGAACGCCTGGTGGTTGTGGCCGAAGGCCATGTCATCTGCACGCATGAGCGCATCATTGACCGGTCGCACCGCCAGCCAGGGCGTGTCATCTATGACTGGCGCCATTATCTGGCGGTGGTTCAACGCAAGCCAGGGGCTTTGCGTAATGGTGCCCCTTCGTTGAAATGCCCGAACCCTTCCGCGTGCTGCAGGCGAAGATACTGCGTCAGCCCCCCTCTCACGGTTTGCCTGCAAACCGTTGCCGGGCAACGGGCGGCGACCGCGAAATGGTCGATATCTTGTCGCTGGTCTTGCATCATGACGAACAGGCTGTCCTCTGCGCTGTGGAATTGGCGCTGGAGGCTGGTGTTCCGACCAAGACCCATGTCCTGAACCTGCTCCACAGGCTGCTGGACGGCAAGCCGACTGACCAGCCGGATGTGAACCCTCCAGCGGCCTTGTCGCTGAGCACGGAGCCCGAGGCCAATGTCGCACGCTATGATGGGTTGCGCCCCGCGGGAGGAACACGCCATGCGTCATGATCCTGCCGGGGCTGCCATCGTCATCATGCTGCGCAGCCTGAAGATGCCGGGTATGGCGCATGCTGTGCAAGATCTGCTCGAGCAGGGATCGCCCGCGTTCGAGGCCGCCGTGCCGATCCTGTCGCAACTGCTCAAAGCGGAAATGGCCGAGCGCGAGGTCCGATCTGTCGCATATCATATGAAAGCCGCTCGCTTCCCGGCATACAAAGACCTCTCCGGCTTCGACTTTGCCGCCAGCGAAATCCGTGAAGCCTTGGTCCGCCAACTCCATCGCTGTGAATTCCTGGATGGGGCTGAGAATGTGGTGCTGATCGGGGGGCCCGGCACAGGGAAATCGCATGTTGCCACGGCCCTCGGCATACAGGCCATCGAGCATCACCGCAAACGCGTGCGCTTCTTCTCGACAGTCGAACTGGTCAATGCGCTGGAGCAGGAAAAGACCCAGGGCAAGGCCGGGAAGATCGCCGAAGCGCTGGTGAAAACTGACCTCGTGATCCTGGATGAGCTTGGATACCTGCCGTTCAGTGCCTCAGGTGGGGCATTGCTCTTCCACCTCCTGAGCAAGCTCTACGAACGCAGCAGCGTCATCATCACCACCAACCTGAGCTTCAGCGAATGGGCCAACGTGTTTGGCGACGCCAAGATGACCACCGCCTTGCTCGATCGCCTCACCCACCGCTGCCACATTCTGGAGACTGGCAATGACAGCTATCGCTTCAAGGCCAGCTCAGAGACGGCGAAAAAGAAACGGAAGGAGATAGCAGCATTGACGCCAACATGACGCACCGAACATAACAATTGGGTGGGTCAGATCTCGGTGAAAATGCCGGGTCAGTTCTCAGTGACAATCAACACCCTTGGGGCTGTAGAGCCCGATCAGGGTGAAGATCTTGCGCCGGGCATACTGCCCCTCGGTGACGGTGAATTCGCCGTTCAGATAGACTGCACCTGTCGACCCGCGCGTGGCATAGCCGCCGGTCCAGCCCTGCGCGGCATCGTCGAAGCCACCCGGCCGGATGGTCAGCCGCACTTTGGCCAGCGTGCCTTTCGGGATGAGGTTGGTGTTGCTCTGCGCGTCGTTGAAATCGTTCCAGGACCCCATGGGGTGCCTCCTTCTGTGATCAGGATTGCGGGTGTTCGGGCGTGGCTGCCTCGACGGGCGGCTGATAGGTCAGCCGTTCGGTTGCCGGGGCGGCGGGCTTGCGGATCTTGGCCATCAGGCGGCCGAGGTGGGGTTCTTCCACCGGGCTGAGGCGGCCGGAGCGGTCCTTGGCCGGAAAGCCCCAGGGGTTGATCGTCTGGCAGACGAAGGCGCGGTAGGGATCGCCCCCTTCGGCCTTCAGTTCCGCCATGGTGTTCACCTCATCGACGATCCCGGGCAACTTGAGCCCGGTC
>JBKBOF010000182.1:0-5703 GCA_046294955.1 Paracoccaceae bacterium | reverse complement strand
TCCACCAACGTCATGATCTCTTTCGGGATCGACTTCGTAGCAGGCAAAAACCGTGTCCCAAGCCCCGCAACAGGAAATACCGCCTTCAAGACCTTTTTTTGCTTCATCACACTCACTCTACATGCCTGTCAGGGCGCCACTGACGCCTCTTTTTCAACAGTTATATCGCAACCAAACACCAAAGAATGGCAAAACTATGATTTGTGCACCTTTTGGAAAAATTAACATGCGTTCAGCGTCTATCGCTGTGGTTGTTATACGCCTTCCTCAGATTCGCGCAATGTCACTCCGGGGGCGTAGGCAATGAAGAACGGGTTGTCCCAACCGTCTTTGCCGTAGGTCAGCTGGCTGTGATCGTCGAACCGCACCACTCGCCCACCCGCACCCCGAAGTACGGCATCTCCGGCAGCGGTATCCCATTCCATCGTCCGACCCAACCGCGGGTAAAGATCTGCCTCGCCCGTTGCCACCAGGCAAAATTTCAGGCTGCTGCCAGCACTGGTCATATCCTTGACCGCATAGCGCGCGATGTAGGAATCCGTCGCTTCATCGCGGTGCGATTTTGATGCCACAACCGTCAGCGCGCTATTGTCGGGGACGGCCACTGCAATCTGCCGGACCTGACCCGGCACGTCCTTCGAAAATGGACCAAACTCTTCGACTGCGGCGCCATTGGGCTGCGTATAGAACAGCCGCCCTTTCGCCGGAGCATATACAACGCCCCGCAACGGCACACCCTTTTCGACATAGGCAATATTCACCGTGAAATCGCCACGCCGTTGCACGAATTCCTTGGTCCCATCGAGCGGATCGACGATCAGGAATGTGCTTGCCCGCAAAGCATGACTTTCGGCCTGTTCTTCCGTGATCAGCGTCACATCCGGAAAGGCCGTACGCAAACCTGCCGAGATAATCTCATCGGCTGCCTCGTCGGCTTCGGTGACCGGACTTGCATCGCTTTTCACATTCACCTCGAAATCGGGGCCTTCGTAAACAACCATGATCCGCTCGCCTGCCTCCAGAGCCAGCCTGCGAATCACGCGTGTCAGTTGGTCAAAATCCACGTCCGCCTCCGTTCTTGCGCCTCTGGCCGCACGACCGTTGCCAAAATGCTTTGTTCCGCTTATCATCGCCGCGAAGGAAACATCAAGATTTCCTGTGTTAGGGTAAGGGGTTCCCGCTGCAACCCCATAGAGGACTGGGCAGTCATGTTCCGACCCGTGGTCAGAAAGACACCGGCTCACAGCGCGCTTGCGATGCTAGAGCTGATTTTCCACGCCACCGTCCGGTCAATCCGGCGGACCCATGGAAATGCGGTTATTGGGCTGTTGCTGAATATCATGCAAACCGTTTTGCTGGTTGTTGTTTTCTACGTCATGTTCGACCTGCTGGGTCTGCGCGGCAACGCCATAAGAGGTGATTTCCTTTTGTATGTGATGTCGGGCATCTTCATGTTCATCACGCACACAAAGGCGCTTGGTGCTGTTGTCGGGTCTGATGGGCCGACTTCGCCGATGATGAAACATTCGCCGATGAACCCGATCATCGCAATTGCGGCGGCCGCACTTGGGTCGCTTTACACCCAGATCCTGTCAGCCGGCGTTGTGCTGTTCATCTATCACGCCGCCTTTACCCCGATCACCATCTTCAATCCGGTTGGTGCATTTTCCATGTTGCTGCTTGCCTGGGGGTCGGGCGTTGCAATCGGGATGGTGTTCAAGGCCGCAATGCCGTGGCAACCAGAATTCTTTGGTATTTTTTCCACGATTTACCAGCGTGCGAACATGATCGCCTCGGGCAAGATGTTCGTGGCCAACATGATGCCGACCTATATTCTGGCCTATTTCGATTGGAACCCTCTGTTCCACATCATCGATCAGGCGCGGGGATTCATCTTCCTGAACTACAATCCACACTACAGTTCAATCCAATATCCTGTGACCATCATGGGGATCTGCATCGTGATCGGGCTGATGGGCGAATTCTACACGCGGAAGCATGCGTCCAGTAGTTGGGGGGCAAAACGGTGAAGCGTTTTGCAACAACGCTTGGCTTGGCCTTGTGTCCGGTGCTTGCCGCCGCTCAACCCTTTCCCGCCACCTATTCAGTCACAGGCATAACCGCCAACGATGTACTGAATGTCCGCGGGGGTCCATCTCTCGGGGCACCCGTTCTCGGAGAAATCGGCTCCAAGGATCTGAATATCGAAGTGTTGGGTCTTTCTGCCGATGGCAAATGGGGAAAGGTCGGGCTACCCGAAGGCAATGGTTGGGTTGCGATGTCCTACCTTCAGGCCACGTTGCAACCAGATGATAATACGATCCCGCGCCCACTATCCTGTCGCGGAACAGAGCCGTTCTGGTCGGTCAGTCTGTCGATTGGCGGTGCGCAATACAACTCTCCCGACACCGGTGCCATTGCCCTGACCGTGAAGCATGAAGCCGTGGCACCTCAGGGCTTTTTGATTGAACTGGAAGAAGGCCCGGCACTGACCCATACGCTGATAGTCACGCGTGAAACCTGTTCTGACGGCATGTCCGACCGCATTTACGGGTTTGCCATCCGGATGTTTTCCAAGGATCCAAATGGAAATGCTTCTGTGCATGGCTGTTGCACGCTCGACCATCGCTGATCTCAAGGAAGGGGCGACCAGTGCCGCCCCCATCCTGCCACGTCAAAGAGCGTAGCGCAAAATCGCGGCCAGATGTCCATTTTCCGGAACATCCTCTCGACGCACACCGATCACCCGCCCGCCCGAAGCGATGACGCGCGACGCAATCTCATCGACGATACCAAGATTGGCAGCGGTCGATTCCGGGTCGAAGGTTACCGCGCCGGTGGTTTCGTCGACAGAACCGGGCACGACGCCGTCGATATCCACCAAAAGTATTTCCACCGCGCCAAAAGTTGCTGCCCGCGCCACATCGGCAACATCGGTCAGGGAGCGACCCTCGCCAGCCAGGGCATCGAACCGCTCGTGGACTTCGGCAATGGCTTTGGCTTGTACCGCATCCAGCACGGGCCGCGCCTCGGCCGCAAGCTCCTCGGGTGTCATCCGAACCGGGCTGGTCTTGATGCTGTCTTCTGCCAACGAATCGTGATGGGTCACCGTGCGGAACATCGACAGTAGCGGGTCCGTCGCCGCCAGAATCAGCGGCTCGTCCCGCCCCGCCAGAAACGGGCGCAAGGCATCGTCAATCTTGCGGCAATAGGCGCGCAATAGCACGTTCTGACCCTCAGCCCCACCAATGCGCTTTGAATAGCTGCGAGAGTTCACGTTAGAAGTGCCGCTCGCTGATGCCGCATCCTTCGGCATGTCCGGAACGCGCACTTCTTGGGGTGGCAGATCGGAAAAAACCTCGATCAAGCGCACTTCGTTTTCCGCCAGTGCCAGAACGAACGCATGGTTCTGCCCCGACACCGACCGCAATAACGGTTTGGTGAAATAGCGATCACCCACCTGAATGCTTTCGGTCAGGTGATTGGGCAAGCGGAACGTCCGCAGCTTTTCTGGGCTGACAAAAATCGCAAGGCTGTTGGCCTGCTTGGCCCAGAAATCATCGTCGTCGATCAGGTCGTTCACCTGTTCGGAAATCGGCCATATCGTCCGCTTTGCCGTGCCAACTGCCTCAAGCTGCGCCTCTGCGTCTTTCAGCAGATTGCCCAAGGTGATTCGTGCCTGGCCAATGTGTTGCGTCTCGGGCGTCGTTGGAATGAAGAATGACACCAATGCATCCCCCCTTGCCGCAATCAGCTTGTCGATCTGCGCCTTGGTCGGAATGTCCACATACAGCATTTATACATCCTTTAATTTCGAGATCCTGCGGCAAACGCGCAGATGCGGCAAAAGTTCCCTTGGATCACCGTTTTTGGCCCGTCCGAGGTCGATTTTACACATTTTTGCAGCCACCAAAGGCCATGTATGTAAAAAATTCGCAACAACGCGCGGGTTCATACGGTTGCAGGCAAAATTCCCGCCACCTATATACAGCACGCAACGGTAACCCGGGGTTATCCGGATCACCGCACGCTCCATGGGCAAGGGTGCCGCATCGGGCCCGCGCCACTATCATCGCCTGTAGAAAGGGATCAAAACATGGCCAAAGTCATCGGTATCGACCTTGGGACCACCAATTCCTGCGTTGCCATCATGGATGGGTCGCAGCCTCGCGTGATTGAAAACTCTGAGGGCGCGCGTACGACGCCGTCCATAGTGGCCTTCACAGAAAGTGAACGCCTTGTCGGTCAGGCTGCAAAACGTCAGGCCGTGACCAACGCCAGCAACACCATCTTCGCGGTCAAGCGTTTGATCGGCCGCCGCTTTGACGATCCAGTGATCCTCAAAGACCAGAAAAACATGCCATACAAGATCGTCAATGGCGGTAATGGTGACGCATGGGTTGAAGTGCGTGGTGAAAAATACTCACCAAGCCAGGTGTCGGCCTTCATCCTGCAAAAGATGAAAGAAACTGCCGAGGCATACTTGGGTGAAACCGTCACCCAAGCCGTGATCACAGTGCCTGCCTATTTCAACGACGCCCAGCGTCAGGCCACCAAGGACGCCGGCAAGATCGCCGGGCTTGAGGTGTTGCGCATCATCAACGAACCGACCGCCGCCGCTCTGGCCTACGGTCTGGACAAGAAAGAAACCAAAACCATCGCGGTCTATGACCTTGGTGGCGGCACGTTCGACATCACGATCCTTGAAATCGACGACGGCCTGTTCGAGGTCAAGTCGACCAACGGCGATACGTTCCTTGGCGGTGAAGATTTCGACATGCGCATCGTGTCCTATCTTGCCGACGAGTTCAAAAAGGAACACGGCGTTGACCTGACACTGGACAAAATGGCCCTGCAGCGACTGAAGGAAGCCGCTGAAAAAGCCAAAATTGAATTGTCGTCGTCGTCGCAGACCGAAATCAACCAGCCATTCATCTCGATGGACAAAAATACCGGCCAGCCACTTCACTTGGTGGTCAAGCTGACCCGTGCCAAGCTGGAATCGCTGGTTGATGATCTAATCAAGCGGTCGATGAAGCCTTGCCAAGCTGCTTTGAAAGACGCGGGCATGTCGGTTGGCGACATTGATGAAGTGGTACTGGTCGGCGGTATGACCCGGATGCCCCGCGTGATCGAGGAAGTGACGAAGTATTTCGGCAAGGAACCGAACAAGGGTGTCAACCCGGATGAAGTCGTCGCCGCCGGTGCCGCGATTCAGGCCGGCGTTCTGCAAGGCGATGTCAAGGATGTGGTCCTTCTCGACGTCACCCCGCTGTCGCTGGGGATCGAAACCCTGGGCGGTGTGTTCACCCGCTTGATCGACCGCAACACCACGATCCCGACCAAAAAGTCGCAGATCTTCTCCACCGCCGAAGACAACCAGAACGCTGTGACGATCCGGGTGTTCCAGGGTGAGCGGGAGATGGCCGCAGACAACAAGATGTTGGGTCAGTTCAACCTTGAACAGATACCGCCAGCCCCGCGGGGTCTGCCGCAGATCGAGGTGACGTTTGACATCGACGCCAACGGCATCGTGTCGGTGAAAGCCAAAGACAAAGGCACAAACAAGGAACAGGCGATCACCATTCAGGCCTCGGGCGGCCTGTCGGATGAGGACATCGAAAAGATGGTCCGCGACGCCGAAGCCAATGCCGAAGCCGACAAAGAGCGCCGCGAACTGGTGGAAACCCGCAATCAAGGCGA
>JBKBOF010000181.1:0-5717 GCA_046294955.1 Paracoccaceae bacterium | reverse complement strand
CCGCCGTTGCCGCCCCCATCATCAGCGTGCGCGGGGTGCGCAAGGCTTGGCGCAAGTCTGCCGTCCGTCCCAGCCAGACAATCACCGCAAGCGCAATCGGCAAGGACCACAGAACCCGGTGCGCAATCACCTCGACCGGGGGCACATGCGACAAGGCCTTCATGTAAAGCGGCAGAAAGCCCCAGAACACATAGGCAAAGAGGGCAAAGAAAAACCCGGACAGGCTGTCTTCGTTCTTGGGTTGGGGTGTATCACTCATGCACGCCCCTTAGCGGTTTGGCCACGCCGCGACCAATGCTAAGTTGTGACCGGAACAATCGCCGGTCCGGATCAAACCCGGGGCAGATCTAATCCAGGTGGCGCCAGCACAAATCCGGCAAAGTCAAAGCCGGGGCTGACCGTGCAGGACAACAGACTGTAAGCACCCGTGCTGTGCGCTGCCTGCCAATGGCCCGCAGGCACCACAATTTGCGGCAACTGCCCGGCCAACACATCAGGTCCAAGCAGGTGATCCACTGCACGGTCTTGTCCGACTGACAAAACAACCGGCGCACCGGCATGCCACAGCCAGATTTCATCGGCATCAACATGGTGCCAATGGCTGCGCTCGTCCGCTTTCAGCAAGAACAGTATGGCGGTGCCGGATGCGCGACCCGCCACCATTGGCCCAACCCATGTCTGGCGATACCAGCCGCCTTCGGGATGCGGGGCAAGGCCAAGATGCGCAATGATACGGTCTGCTTCGTCCATAGCGCACCCTGCCCTTTTGCCCCGTTGACAGGCACGGCAAACCGACCGCGCCCGCCAGGCATGTCAGCTCTTCAAGATCGATCGGCCTGCAAATTCCGCCGTCTCGCCCAGCATTTCCTCGATCCGGATAAGCTGATTGTATTTCGCCAGCCGGTCCGAACGTGACAGCGACCCGGTCTTGATCTGGCCGCAGTTCGTGGCGACCGCGAGGTCAGCGATGGTGCTGTCCTCGGTCTCGCCCGACCGGTGGCTCATGATATTGGCGTAGCCCGCACGGTGCGCCATATCGACGGCCTGCAACGTTTCGGTCAGGGTGCCGATCTGGTTGACCTTGACCAGCATCGCATTGGCAATGCCATTCTTGATGCCTTCTGCCAGACGCAGCGGGTTGGTGACGAAGTTGTCATCCCCCACCAGTTGCAGCGTGCTGCCCAGACGGTCGGTCAGCAGCTTCCAGCCATCCGTATCGTCTTCCGAACACCCGTCTTCGATGCTGATAATCGGATAGTCTGCGGCCAGGCTGGCGAGAAATGCCACGTTCTCCTCGATGCCGAAGGAATGGCCTTCGCCTTTCATCTCGTATTTCCCAGCGTGGAAATATTCCGAAGCGGCACAATCCAGCGCCAAATAGATATCCACGCCCGGTTTGAATCCGGCCTTTTCAATGGATTTCAAAATGAAATCAATTGCATAGCGGGCAGAGTTCAGGTTGGGTGCAAAGCCACCCTCATCGCCGACGTTGGTGTTGTGGCCGGCTTGCGCCAGTTCCTTTTTCAGCGTGTGAAACACTTCCGACCCCATGCGGATCGCGTCGCGGATACTGTCCGCGCCGACCGGCATGATCATGAATTCCTGAATGTCGATCGGGTTGTCGGCATGTTCGCCGCCGTTGATGATGTTCATCATCGGCACCGGCAGCACGCGGGCCGAGGTGCCACCGACATAGCGGAACAACGGCTGCGCGGTGAATTCGGCGGCAGCTTTTGCCACGGCCAGCGACACGCCCAGAATCGCGTTCGCACCAAGCCGAGATTTGTTCGGTGTGCCGTCCATCTCGATCATGGTGCGGTCGATGCCGACCTGTTCGGTCGCGTCATAGCCGACCAGTTCCTCGGCCAACTCGCCGTTGACGGCGGCAACCGCCTCCAGCACGCCCTTGCCCATATACCGGCTCTTGTCACCGTCGCGCTTTTCATTGGCTTCGTGCGCGCCGGTCGAGGCGCCCGAAGGCACGGCGGCCCGGCCCATGGCGCCGCTTTCCAGCGTCACGTCCACCTCAACAGTGGGGTTACCGCGGCTGTCGAGGATTTCGCGGGCGTGAATATCGATGATCGTGCTCATGGGGGGCTCCGTAATGCGGATGATGCTCTCGGGCCGTCTTTACCTTGGCTCGGCCCACAAGGAAAGGGCGCGCTTGCCACCGCATGGCCAGCGGCCCCTAGGGTATCGGCGTTGCCTAGGACTTTGGCAGCTTGTGCGCGGGCACACCCAACAGCTCTAACCGGTGCCCGATCAACCGATAGCCAAGACGTGCGGCGATACGTTCCTGCAACGCCTCGATCTCGGGATCGACAAATTCGATCACCTCCCCGGTGTTCACATCGATCAGATGGTCATGATGGTCGCGCTCGGCGTCTTCGTATCGCGCACGACCATCGCCGAATTCCAGCTTTTCCAAGATACCAGACGCTTCAAAAACCTTGACCGTCCGATACACGGTGGCCAGCGAAATTCGCGGGTCCAGACGTGCCGCCCGGGCATACAGTTCCTCGACATCGGGATGGTCCTCGGACTCTCCCACCACACGCGCAACGATGCGGCGTTGCTCGGTCATTCGGAGGCCCTTGGCCTCGCAGCGGGCGATGATATCGGTCATGGGCATGCTTCGCGCTTTTCCTTGCTGTAGCGGAGTGGCGCAGATCGCGCCACCCCCAAGCCGATCAGGAATAAATCCGCGGCGCTTTCATGTGGTCATGCAGTGCGTTGACCTCTTGCTTGTTCAGACCCAAGGCCTGCGCCAATTCATGCAAATACTGTGCCTCTGACCGGTCATCCAGATTGATCGCCATGACCGAGGCCAGATAGACCTTTTCCTCCATCCCGCGTGGCACGTCGTTCAGCAACCCGTCGATATCGACCGGGGCCGCCAGTTCGCGGTTGATGAAATCGATCTCGGTCCGACTGGCTTGCCCGACTGCCTGCATCAGATTGGCCTTTTCGTCTGCATCCAGTTTGCCATCGGCCTTGGCGGCCATGATCATGGCGCGCAACAAAACGGCGGCCTGCGCCTCGTCCTGCGGGTCCGGTTCGGGTTCAGCCTGCGCCATCCCCCCGGTCAACCCACCCAAAGCCCCGCCAAGCGCACCCCCGCCCAGAACCGCCCCGAGAAGATCACCAAGGCCGCCGGAACCGGCCTTCCCGCTCAGAAGATCCTCAAGGCCGCCCTTTGGCGCGGCGGCGCGGGTTCGCGCGGTGCCGGACCCGGTCAGCGACCCCAGAAGATCTTCAAGGCCACCGCCGGAAGGTGGGGTCTGACGCGTGGATGTCGTGGTGCTGCGGCGGCTGGCTTTTCCAACACCGAGGATCTCGTCCATGATACCACCCATGCCCGTCTCGTCGGGTGCATAGGTGCTGCCGGTTCCAGGACGGCGCGACGGGGTTCCAGCGCGGGATGTGCCTGCGCTGCCCGTTGTTCCCGCATTTGCGCGCGCGGTCACATGCTGCACACCTTTGACAACGGCGATACCGATCGCAACCTTGGTCAACGTCTTCAACAAACTCATCTGAACTTCCCCCAACAAACGCGACCCTTCTGGTCTGCATCAAACTTGCCCGAGTGTCGCCTTCGGTCAATGGGAAACCCGCCCGCGATTTCCCCGCCTGCCGAACGCCCGTGCGACCAGCGCTTGACCCGGCCGTGCAGTGGCCTCACTGCTTGGCGCAGCAAACGGAGGCAGGCGTGAAGAAAGACGGGCTGGACGGAATCGGCGCCGCGTCCCTGATCGGTGTGACACTGCTGCTGGCGATCAATCAGGTCATCATCATCGAGGTAAACCGTGGCTTTCAGCCAGTGTTCTTTGCCGGGCTGCGGTCGGCGCTTGCCGTGGCGTTTGTCGGCGCATGGATGTGGTCGCAAGGCCGCCCGCCCGTTTTGCAACGCGCGCACCTGGGGCCCGGGCTTTTGGCGGGCACGCTGTTTGCGGCCGAATTCCTGTGCCTGTTTCTGGCGCTGGATCTGACAGCACTTGGCCGCGCAAGTGTGATCTTTTATTCCATGCCGATCTGGCTGGCGCTGATGGCCCATTTCGGCTTGCCGGGCCAGCGGATCACGCGCGGCAAGGCGCTTGGACTGGTGCTGGCTTTCGGCGGCACATCCGTGGCTATCCTGTCGCGCCAGCCCGGCACAGGAGGCAGCCTTGCGGGCGATCTTCTGGCGCTGGGGGCGGCGTTCGGATGGGCGGGCACAGCTTTTGTCGCCCGCCGCTCGGCCCTGCAAGACGCGGGTGCAGAGCTGCAATTGTTCTGGATGGTCCTTGTGTCGGCCCCCCTTCTTCTTGTGGCGGCCCCCCTCTTTGGACCCTTGCTGCGCGACCCGACCGCATACCATATTTTGGGGTTGTTCGTTCAATCCTCACTGGTGGTAGCGGGGGGCTTTATCTTCTGGCTATGGCTGCTGTCGGTCTATCCGACCGCCGTCGTGGCCTCGTTTTCCTTCCTGACACCGGTGTTTGCCATTCTGTTGGGCGTTGTGATCTATGGCGAACAAGTCACACTGTCACTGATTGCGTCGGCCGGCTTGGTGGCAGCGGGAATCATCTTGATCAATCGCAAGCCCGCCGTTTCGCGCCCGCCACACATTCAGACCAGATCTTAATGACTTTGGCCAACTCTGCGGCATTGATGGGGAATTGGCATGCCCATTTCACGTCATCCCCGACTTGTCCTCAACTTATCCTCAACCCTGCCCACAGGCTTTGAACACGGCCAGACTCAAACGTTAACAGCCCCGTGAAAACGGTGTGGTGTGGTCAAGCATTTTTTTGGCAAAATTTCGTAAAAAAGAGGTTGATCCGTCCAGACCAATACGACAATTTGGCCTCCGTACCCGACGAGACACTAAATGTGGTGTCCGGCACGGCTCGGCAGAAACCACGCAAAGGTCGTCAGCGCCCAAACGGCGGTGTCGCCCTGTCTGCGATTGCAGACAGAAGGGCGGGTGTTGTTGCCCTGTTTTGCCAACCGGGTTGAATGATTATGGGACCAACAGGCCGCAACCGGATGTCAACCGGGGCCGTATCAGCGAGGACGGGGCAGATGAAAATCGAGCGGAAGTTTACGACGGAATCCACCGGCGCCTATGGCGCGATGGCCTTTACTACGACCGTGTCCGAGATCCGCAATCCGGATGGCAAGGTCGTGTTCCGCAATGAGGCCGTCGAGGTCCCCGAAGGCTGGAGCCAGGTTGCGTCGGACGTGCTTGCCCAAAAGTATTTTCGGAAGGCCGGCGTGCCCGCGCGCCTGAAAAGGGTGCGGGAAAAGAATGTGCCGGAATTTCTCTGGCGGTCCATCGCGGATGACGCCGCCTTGGCCGACCTGCCGCATGATCAACGCATCGTCGGCGAAACGAGCGCCAAGCAGGTGTTCGACCGTCTGGCGGGCGCGTGGACTTATTGGGGCTGGAAGGGCGGTTATTTCACCGCCGAGGCTGACGCCCGCGCATATTATGATGAGATGCGGTTCATGCTGGCGCGCCAGATGGCAGCGCCGAACAGCCCCCAGTGGTTCAACACCGGCCTGCATTGGGCCTATGGCATCGACGGCCCCAGCCAAGGCCACTACTATGTTGATTATCAGACCGGCAAGCTGACCAAATCCTCCAGTGCCTATGAACACCCTCAGCCGCACGCTTGTTTCATCCAGTCGGTCAAGGATGACCTGGTCGGCGATGGCGGCATCATGGACCTGTG
>JBKBOF010000180.1:0-5758 GCA_046294955.1 Paracoccaceae bacterium | reverse complement strand
ACGGCCACGCCAAGCGTCTGCACCGCAGCTTGAACGAGTTGGATCTGGCGGCCCCGTGTTCCGACGATGAACTTCTCGCCATGCACCGCGAGCTGGTCACGCTAAATGCCATTGACCAGGGCATGATCTATCTGCAAGTGACACGCGGCAACCCCGGCGACCGTAGCTTTGTGTTCCCGCCCGCCGACACCAAACCAACCATTGTCGCCTTCACGCAAAACATCCCCAACCTTGCCGATGCCCCCGCCGCCAAGACTGGCTTCAAGGTGATCTCGATCCCCGACCTGCGGTGGGACCGCCGCGACATCAAGACAGTGCAACTGTTGTACCCGTCTATGGGCAAGATGATGGCGAAAAAGGCAGGCGTTGATGACAGCTGGTTTGTCGAAGACGGCACCGTGACCGAGGGCACTTCGAACAACGCCTATATCGTCAAGGACAACCGCATCATCACGCGGCAGCTGACGCATGACATCCTGCACGGCATCACCCGCGCCGCGGTCCTGCGCTTTGCTGCCGAGGCCCAGTTCGAGGTGGAAGAACGCCCCTTCACGATCGATGAAGCGCAAAACGCGGATGAGGCATTTTCGACGGCAGCCAGCATCTTTGTGATGCCCGTAGTGGAAATCGACGGCAAACCGGTTGGCACCGGCAAGCCCGGCCCGGTTGCCACACGGCTGCGTGAAATCTATCTGGATGAGATGCGCAAGGCCGCACTCTAGGCGCACCTTGCAAGGTTCCCCAAAGGCCATCGGTGCTTGGATGGCCTTTCGTGTTCAGTCGCGGTCCACTTGCCCCACATTGCGGGAAAACGACTCGGCAAAAGCGGCCTTCTTTGCGTGATCCGCTTCGGTCTGGTTGACGGCCACCCATTGATCATAGGGCATGCCGTAAACGATCTCGCGGGCCTGCGCCTTGTCCATCAGGATGCCCCGCGCGTTTGCGGCCTCCTGATACCAGCGGCTCAGGCAATTTCGGCAAAATCCGCCAAGGTTCATCAGGTCGATATTCTGCACATCGGGGCGTTTTTCCATCAGATGCACCACCAGCGTCCGGAACGCAGCGGCTTCAAGTTCGATGCGGGTCTGGTCATCCATTTTGATTTTCTCCTGTTGCGACGACCTTGCCCAATTCGTTTGGGTTTGTCACCCCGATCCCTTCAGCACGCCATCGGCCTCCGGCCATTTCACACGCAAACCGTATTCAATGCTACCGTCAGAACCGGCGCAAGCCTGCGCGCCCATACCGCTTGGGCAGCGTCGGTTGCGATCAGATCGTTGCGCAGCTCTATCAAGGTATTATGGCGCCCGTGCATCAAGGCGTGACGGTCGATCGCGTCTCCCGGCAAGTGGCCGGAATAAGGTTCATTGTCACCCACGCACCAGTCCGGCACCTGTTGCAATCCTGCGATGACAGCGCGCGACAAACGATCATCAAGATGGCTGTAAAGCACCCCGACATGCCACGGACGGGGGCTGCGTCCCTTCAGGCTGGGCGTAAAGGAATGGATCGCCAGAATCACGCGGCCCTGCGCCATCTGCGCGTAAGCATCATGATAGGGTCGGTAAAGCCGCTGCAACCGCGCTTCCACATCCGCCGGGCCTACGTGACGATTGGCGGGAATGATCGTGCCGTCATAAAGCTTCATCACCAGCGTCGGATCATTCTCTCCCCGATTGGGGTCTATGACCAGACGGCTGAAGTCCGAACACAACACCGGGCTGTTCAGCACCCTGCCCAAAGCAAGGGCAAGACCGCGCGCACCAACGTCAAAGGCGATATGGCGCAACATGTCTTCGCTAGCGATCCCAAGGCGTCCGCCCAGCCACTCGGGCACCCGATTTGTTGCGTGATCACAGGTAACCAGCCACGGGCCAATTCGGTCGGCCCCCTGAATTTCGAATGCTTCGTGTCTGTTCTGCGGGCGAAGGTGCGTCATTCTTTCTTTACCCTACCGTGGTTTTACGGCTTTAAGTCATCTTCCTGAAAAGCGCCAGTTGCCCAGCAAGCCCGATTGCTCTATTGCCACCCGTGGCCCACCACGAAGTGATAACCGAAGAAGGAACAAGGCATGAGACGCCTTCGGAATGTTAAGATCGTGGCCACTCTGGGCCCAGCCTCAAATGATTATGAAATGATCCGCGCTTTGTTCGAGGCTGGGGCAGATGTGTTCCGCCTGAACATGAGCCACGGCACGCATGACGATATCCGTGCGCGCCACGCCATTATCCGGCAGGTCGAATCCGACACCGGACGGCCTATCGCCATTCTGGCCGACCTTCAGGGTCCTAAACTGCGCGTTGGCACCTTTGCTTCGGGCGCGCATGATCTGGAGGATGGCGACAGTTTCCGGCTGGATCTTGATCCGGCCGAGGGCGACGGAAGCCGGGTACAGCTTCCGCACCCCGAGATTTTCGCGGCCTTGGAACCGGGATCGTCACTTTTGGTGAATGACGGCAAGATCCGGCTGCGTGTGGATAGCTGCGGCAAGGATTTTGCCAATTGCACCGTTACCGTGGGCGGGACCATTTCCAACCGCAAGGGCGTGAACGTGCCCGACGTTGTGCTGCCATTGGCTGCCCTGTCGGACAAGGACCGCAAAGACCTTGAGTTCGCGTGCGACCTTGGGGTTGACTGGCTGGCCCTGTCCTTCGTGCAGCGCCCGGAAGACGTGATCGAAGCCAAGGAACTGGCCAAGGGTCGTGCGGCCGTACTGTCAAAGATCGAAAAGCCGGCTGCGGTGAAAGCATACGAATCGATTCTGGTCGTGTCGGATGGCATCATGGTCGCGCGCGGCGACCTTGGTGTGGAACTGCCGGTGTATTCGGTGCCGCCGATCCAGAAACGTCTGGTGCGTATGGCCCGTGCGGCAGCAAAGCCGGTGATCGTGGCCACGCAGATGCTTGAATCGATGATCGAATCGCCAATGCCAACGCGCGCCGAGGTTTCGGACGTCGCCACAGCCATCTATGAAGGGGCCGATGCAGTCATGTTGTCGGCCGAATCTGCCGCCGGGAGGTTCCCGATCGAGGCGGTTGCAACCATGGACAATGTGGCGAAATCGGTCGAAAGCGACCCAACCTATCGTCAGGTCATCGAGGCCAGCCGAACAGTCGCCAGATCAACGGTCGCGGAGGGCATCGTTGCGGCCGCGCGCGAAATTGCCGAAGCGACCAATATCAAGGCCATCGCCGTGTTCTCGCAAACGGGGACGACCGTCAGTCTTGTGGCCCGCGAACGGCCCCGTGTTCCGATCATCGCGCTTACCCCACTGATCGACACAGCGCGTCGTCTGTGCCTGACGTGGGGCGCGCATTGCGTAATCACTGAAGAGCAGGACCGGTTCAAAGGCGCGGTGATTTCGGCGGTGAGGGCGGCACGACAGCATGGGTTTGCAACAGAAACCGACCAGATCGTTCTGACCGCAGGTGTTCCGTTCAATGTGCGGGGCACAACCAACATCCTGCGCGTGGCGCCTTGCGATGAACGGTTGATTTACAAGGCAGATCCTGAATAATCACAGGTTGAAATTGTAAGCAGGTTGGCCATGGATCCGGATCTTATGTTCGTTATCGGGGCCGTCCTTACAGGTCTTTCCATTCCCGCGATCTTTTCTGCCATCGCCGACAGCCGCCCACCCCGGGCGGCTGCCATCATTTTGTTGATAGGCGGCGTTCTTCTTGCCGTAGCACTCAGCCAGAAACCGGGCGGCGTGGCACTTGCGGAAATTCCCAATATTTTCTTTCGGGTGATCGGTCGCTACATCAATTGATGATTTTGCCTTGCGCATCTGCTGTGCCCCGCCTATAGCGGCGGCTCAAGAAAAGCCTGCGGGGCCGGCCAACTTAGGCATGCCGAGTCGCGCATATGACGATTGGAGATCGAAATGCCCAAGATGAAGACCAAATCTGCCGCGAAGAAGC
Organism: Paracoccaceae bacterium; assembly: GCA_046294955.1. Lineage (GTDB taxonomy): Bacteria > Pseudomonadota > Alphaproteobacteria > Rhodobacterales > Rhodobacteraceae > Pseudotabrizicola. The sequence continues at coordinate 1,835 of JBKBOF010000180.1, read as the reverse complement.
GCTTTACCTTCACCGCGACGGGTCGTGCGAAAGCCGGTGTTGCCGGCAAGCGTCACGGCATGATCAAGCGTTCGACCAAGTTCATCCGCGATGCTTCTGGCACGATGTTGCTGTCCCCTGCTGACACCAAGATCGTCAAGAAGTACATGCCCTACGACCGTTGAGGAGAGACTCCCATGTCACGCGTTAAATCTGGTGTCGTCACCCACGCACGTCACCGCAAGGTCATCAAGAAAGCTGCCGGCTACTACGCCGCCCGCTCGACCAACTTCCGCACCGCCACGCAGGCCGTCGACAAGGCCCAGCAGTATGCGACCCGTGACCGCAAGGTCCGCAAGCGCCAGTTCCGCGCCCTGTGGATCCAGCGCATCAACGCAGCTGTGCGTCTGTTCGATATGGAAATGACCTACTCGCGTTTGATCAATGGCCTGTCGTTGGCGGGTATCGAGGTGGACCGCAAGGTTCTCGCCGATCTTGCTGTGCACGAGCCGGATGCGTTCAACGCGATTGCAGCCCAAGCGAAGTCCGCTTTGACCATCTGATCCGCGAGCCTTTGAAAAACGATAGAAAAAGCTCTGCCGTGCGGCAGGGCTTTTTTGGATTAAGGGGTCAAGAGCAGCGGCAATGGTCGTCTGTGCGGTATGATCGGAAAAAGCGCCATGCCCCTTCTGACCAGACCAAAAGCAATGACCGGGTAGATTGACGTGCTTTTTGACCGACCCCTCGCCACAACACACCGCTTCCCAAAGCCCCCTTTTTCCTGTATGGCCCCGCCATCTGCGACGTGAGGCCCGCCCCCGGCCGCATGCAAAGGATTGGGGGGCGGCGGCAATGGGGCCGCCATGCAAAGGGAAGACACGGCAGGGGCCGTGGGTGCTTCCATATAGGGAACGATAGATGTTCAACGTGACTCGTAAATCCATCCAGTGGGGCCAAGAAACCCTGACACTGGAATCCGGCAAGGTTGCCCGTCAGGCCGACGGTTCGGTGATCGCCACCATGGGCGACACCTCTGTGATGGCCAACGTGACCTTTGCCAAGAAGGCAAAGCCGGGACAAGACTTTTTCCCGCTGACCGTCCACTATCAGGAACGGTACTACGCCGCCGGTAAAATTCCGGGTGGCTTTTTCAAGCGTGAGGCGCGTCCTTCGGAAAAGGAAACGCTGACCTCGCGCCTGATCGACCGTCCGATCCGCCCGCTGTTTGTCGATGGTTTCAACCACGAAGTTCTGGTGATCGTGACCGTGCTCAGCCATGATCTGGTGAATGAACCCGATATTCTTGCCATGGTGGCCGTCTCGGCCGCGCTGACGATTTCCGGCGTGCCGTTCATGGGTCCGATCGGGGCCGCGCGTGTGGGTTTTTCGAACGGCCAATACGTTCTGAACCCCGATGTCGAAGACATGCAGAACCTGCGTAACAACCCGGATCAACGCCTTGATCTGGTCATCGCCGGTACTAAAGACGCCGTGATGATGGTGGAATCGGAAGCCTATGAACTGACCGAGGCGGAAATGCTGGGCGCGGTCAAATTCGGCCATGACGCGATGCAGCCCGTAATCGACCTGATCCTCGACTTCGCAGAAGACTGCGCAAAAGAGCCCTTCGACTTCCAACCCGCCGATTACTCGGCCCTGTTTGCCAAGGTCAAGGCCGCGGGCGAAACGCAGATGCGTGCAGCCTTTGCGATCAAAGACAAGCAAGAGCGCACCAATGCGATCTCGGCTGCCGTCTCGGCGATCAAGGACTCGTTGACCGAAGATGATCTTGCCAACGAAAACCTTGGCGCTTCGATCAAGAAGCTGGAAAGCAGCATCCTTCGCGGCGACATCAT
>JBKBOF010000179.1:0-5844 GCA_046294955.1 Paracoccaceae bacterium | reverse complement strand
GGTATCGTGCTCAGCCAGGCTGCTATCGACCGGGCTTATCATGACACCTACTACGTGGTTGCGCACTTCCACTATGTGATGTCTTTGGGTGCCGTTTTCGGGATCTTTGCCGGAATATACTTCTGGTTTGGCAAGATGTCGGGCCGGCAATATCCGGAATGGGCCGGCAAGCTGCACTTCTGGATGATGTTCATCGGTGCGAACCTGACCTTCTTTCCGCAGCACTTTCTGGGTCGTCAGGGAATGCCACGCCGCTACATCGACTACCCCGAGGCGTTTGCATACTGGAACTATGTCTCGTCGCTTGGCGCATTCCTGTCGTTCGCGTCGTTTGTGTTCTTCATCGTCATGATTTTCTATTCGCTGAAATTCGGCAAGCGCGTGACCGAGAACAACTACTGGAACGAATACGCCGACACCTTGGAATGGACGCTGACATCGCCCCCGCCGGAACACACGTTTGAGCAGCTGCCCAAACAGTCCGACTGGGACAAAAGCCACGCCCATTAAGGCTTGACCAAACGTCAGAAAGGCCCCGGATCACTCCGGGGCCTTTTGTATATGATCCGCATGAAGGTACGACATGGCCTGCTTTGACGCCGCCCGTGTTTCAGCCCATACTGTCCACCCCACTGACAGTTTGCCCGGCTCGATGACCCGCTCCCTGATCGCCTTCCTTACCGTTGCCCTGATGCTGGCCGCTTGCGCCCCGTTGCCTGCGCAACGCCCCTCCCCACACGTTACAGACAAGGTCCGACTGCACAGCTTCCGGATCGAGCGCGCCTATCGCCTAACCGATCCCCGTGAACTGGCCTTTCGGGATCAGATTGCCGCCGAAGCGCGCATGCTGTGCACCGATGGCGATTTCAGCCTCTATTCTTCGCGTCCCGTGGGCGACGAAGATGTTCGGGACGATTTCATCTATCGGTCGTATGACGTGCAAATCACCTGTGATGGCTGATCCCTGTGACCGGGTTCAGCGTGGACATCCGGCCCGGCTGACCTAGTATTTGCGCACGCCAACAATGGGAAAACTTCGCGCCATGCCTTATCAATGGCTGCCTTCGGAAACCGGCCCCGACGACAGTGAAACCCGACGGATGCAGCTTTGGCCGCACCGGTCCTTGCCGCGCCAGGGATTCGTTCTGTTCATCGGCGCCACGTCCGCTCTGATCGCCCTGCCACTGCTGACGGTTGTGGGTTCACCTGTGTTGTGGGGGCTATTGCCGTTTCTGGTTCTAGCCATCGCAGGTGTCTGGTGGGCACTGCAACGCAGCTACCGTGACACCGAGATCCTTGAAGAACTCACCCTGACCCCTGCCCGCATGACGCTGACACGCCAAGGCCCACGCGGCGCCCATGCCGAATGGGAGGCCAACCCGCATTGGGTGCAGATCGAGCTGCACGCCAAAGGTGGACCGGTCGAAAATTACCTGACGCTTAGGGGGGCAGGCCGACAAGTGGAAATCGGTGCTTTTCTGAGCATCGAAGAGCGCACGACACTCAGCAACGATTTGACCAAGGCCATCGCCGGATTGCGCTGACACCCGGCTTTGACAAGGCGTCAGGACAGCCGCGCCTTTACCATCGGCCCAACGGCGCCAAAATCCATCTGCCCAGTGTATTTGCCCTTCAGCACCGCCATGACCTTGCCCATGTCGCGGATGCTGCTGGCACTGGCTTCGGCGACGGCGGCGATGATTGCGGCCTCGACCTCGTCGCTGGACAACTGTCGTGGCAGGAATTCTTCGATAACCTTGACTTCGGCCAGTTCCTTTTCGGCAAGCTCCAGCCGCCCGCCCTCTTCATAGGCCCGCGCGCTTTCCTGACGTTGCTTCACCATCTTGCCGAGGATGGCTAGAATATCGCCTTCACCCACCTCGACCGGACCGGCTTCGCCACGCGCTGCGATTTCGCGGTCCTTGATGGCGGCATTGATCAGACGCAGGGTTGACAGCCGATCCACCTCCTTCGCCTTCATCGCTTCTTTCAGGGAAATCTGCAGACGTTCGCGCAGAGACATGGGTTTGCCTTCCATCAGGTACAGAGGCAGCCACAATACAGCGGAACACGACCAAGGACAACTGGCCATACTTTTCTCAAGCCATTGAAAAACATGTATATTCCTTTTCTGGCAAAGCCTTGACCCCGTCCCCCTTCCCCCGTAGGTTTCGCCCAATTTGCCTTTGGGAGTCGCAGTCATGTCTGCTCAGCAGAAAGCTACCGCCTGTCTGGCACTTGCAGATGGCACATTGTTTTACGGCATGGGCTTTGGGGCGGTTGGCGAAACCGTGGCCGAACTGGTGTTCAACACAGCGATGACCGGCTATCAAGAGATCATGACCGACCCAAGCTATGCCGGACAGGTCGTGACCTTCACCTTCCCCCATATCGGCAACACCGGCGTGACGGATGAGGACGACGAAACCACCGAACCCGTTGCCGCCGGCATGGTGGTGAAATGGGACGTGACCGAGCCGTCAAACTGGCGAGCGACCGGTGATTTGACGGCGTGGTTGCTGAAAAAAGGCCGCATCGGGGTTGGTGGCATCGACACCCGCCGCCTGACGCGCGCCATCCGCCAGCAAGGGGCACCGCATGTGGCTTTGGCCCATGATCCGAACGGCAATTTCGACATTGGTGCGCTGGTCGCAAAGGCCCGCGCATGGAAAGGTCTTGTCGGCCTTGATTTGGCCAAGGATGTCTCCTGCGCACAATCCTATCGCTGGGACGAAAAACGTTGGGCATGGCCCGAAGGCTATACCAAGCGCACCGGACCGGGCCTGCGTGTGGTGGCGATCGATTATGGCGCAAAGCGCAACATCCTGCGGTGTCTTGCCTCGGCAGGATGCGAAGTGACCGTGTTGCCGGCCTCTGCCACCGCCGAAGATGTTCTGGCGCTGAACCCCGAAGGCGTGTTCCTGTCCAATGGTCCGGGCGACCCGGCCGCGACGGGCGCCTATGCGGTGCCGACGATCCAAGGCGTACTGGCAAAGGAACTGCCGGTGTTCGGCATCTGCCTTGGCCACCAGATGCTGGCGCTTGCTCTGGGCGCCAAGACGGTGAAGATGAACCACGGCCATCATGGGGCGAACCATCCAGTCAAGGATCTGACCACGGGCAAGGTGGAAATCACCTCGATGAACCATGGCTTTACAGTGGACAGCCAGACGCTGCCCGAAGGTGTGTCCGAAACGCATGTGTCGCTGTTTGACGGCTCAAACTGCGGAATAGCCGTCACCGGCAAGCCGGTGTTTTCGGTGCAATATCACCCCGAGGCCAGCCCCGGCCCCCAAGACAGCTACTATTTGTTTACCCGGTTTGCCGATGCGATGCAGGCGCGTCGAGGCGCATAAGCCACGTTCATTAACTTTCTGTTAACCAAAGACATGCGACCGTTCCGATACCATCGGTAGAGGGTTCATGTCCGCGCGATTTCCGTTGTCCATGGCAGCACTGGCAGATCCTGCACCCGACGGCGCAGGTTCGGTCAGCACGCCGCTTCGGTCAGAGACGCTTGGCATCGCCCTGCTGCGCGATGGTCTTGTTGCGGGTGACGACATGGTGCAGGCGCTTGCGCTGCAATCGCGTCGTCGTGGGCGTCTGACCGACATCCTGTTGTCGCGGGCGCTATTGCCTGCCGATAGCCTGTATAAGACGCTTGCCCACCATTGGGGCACCACTGTCATCGACCTTGCAAAACAGCCGCCAGATACCCGTCTGCTGGATCGTCTGGGTGCCGATAACTGCCTGCGCTACAATCTGGTGCCATGGCGTCACAGCGGCGGCGTCACCATCATCGCCACGGCGCAACCAGAAGATTTCCCGCTGCATCGTGATCAACTGATCCAAACCTTCGGCCCCATTGCCATGGCGATTGCACCGCTGCAGGCGATCGAGAATTGTGTGCTCAATCTGCGGGGGCACCGGCTGGCACGCGCCGCCGAAACCCGCGTGGCCGACGCTGAAAGCTGTCGCTCGCTGGGTGGAGAGCGGTTGATGCGGCCGCTGCTTTTGGGTGCTGCCATCATGGCCGGACTGTCGCTTGTCTGGCCGATGGCGCTGCTGTGGGGTCTTGTCGCATGGGCGATGCTGACCCTTCTGTTTTCCACTCTGCTAAAGGTCGCAGCGGGTCTTGCGTCTGCACGGTACCGCCCAGCCGAACCTCCTGCCACGCTGATCGCCCGTTTGCCCACCGTTTCCGTGATCGTGGCGCTTTTTCGAGAAAGCGATATCGCGCCTCGCTTGATCCGCAGGCTTGGCCGGCTCGACTATCCACACGAATTGCTTGATATCGTTCTGGTCGTCGAAGCCGATGACGTGATGACCCGCACGGCGCTTGCTGGCACGGATTTGCCGCCATGGATGCGGGTTGTGGTTGTTCCGGATGGCCGGATCCGGACCAAACCACGCGCGCTCAACTTTGCTATGGATCACTGTCGGGGGTCCATCATCGGGGTCTATGACGCCGAAGATGCGCCCGACCCCGATCAGATCAGCCGCATTGTGCAGCGTTTCTATCAGCGAGGCCCCGAAGTTGCGTGCCTGCAAGGCATTCTGGATTTCTACAATCCCACAACCAACTGGCTGTCGCGCTGCTTTACCATTGAATACGCCACATGGTTCAGGCTGATCTTGCCGGGATTGGAACGGCTTGGCCTGCCGATCCCGTTGGGCGGGACAACCCTGTTCTTTCGTCGCGCCGCACTTGAACAGTTGGGCGGCTGGGACGCGCACAACGTCACCGAAGATGCCGATCTGGGCATGCGGCTCTATCGCCACGGCTACCGCACCGAACTGGTCCAGACCGTTACCGGCGAAGAGGCCAACTGCCGGGCGCTGCCATGGGTCAAGCAGCGGTCACGCTGGCTGAAAGGCTACATGATGACATGGGCCACCCACATGCGCGAACCGCGGCTGTTGCTGCGCCAACTTGGGTGGTGGAAATTTGCAGGCTTTCAAGTGCTTTTCCTGTGCACGCTGTCGCAATTCCTGCTGGTACCAGTGCTGTGGTCGTTCTGGCTGCCGTGGTTTGGCTATGCCCATCCCATTGCCGATGCTCTGCCTGCTGCGGTGACGCTTGGCCTGATCGCGCTGCTGATGCTGACCGAGTTGGCAAATCTTACCCTCCATATTACCGCCTTGCGCCTGTCGGGCCATCGTTTCAGCCGGGTCTGGGTGCTGGTCATGCACCTGTACTTTCCACTTGGGGCACTCGCCTCGTACAAGGCTGCGTGGGAGTTGGTGCGCAAACCCTTCTATTGGGACAAGACGGCACATGGCCATTTCGACCCGCCTGAAAGCTAGCGCCGTTCGGGCCGTTGGGAGCCGCTGGTTCAGGTTTTCATCCGCAGTTCGCCGGCATCGACGCGCAACCGCGTCTCGAACGCACGGCTGATATGGGTGCGCAAGGCCTGATAGGCGGCTTCGCCATCATGTGCCTCGATGGCACCCACAATCTGGTCGTGTTCGGCCAAGGCGCCTTCACTGCGCCCCTCGGCCGCCAGAGACGTCGTGGCCATCAACGCCATCGACCGATGCACAAGGTCAAGCTGCTGCACCAAAAACCGGTTGTGGCTTGCAAGATGGATTTGCCGGTGGAACCGCTTGTTGGCCCGGCTGAGGGCGCGCGGATCCCCCGCGAGCAAGGCCCGGTCATCCTCGACCATTCCGCGCAGCACGCGGATTTCCTCATCCGTGGCATGGCGGGCCGCCAGCCGTGCCGCAAGCCCCTCCAATTCGGTACGTACGGCGTACAGCTCTGCCAACTGGTTGTGGTCAAGCGTTGCCACAATCAGGCTGCGCCCATCGCGGGTCAGCATTGCCTGCGTTTCCAACCGTTGC
>JBKBOF010000178.1:0-5948 GCA_046294955.1 Paracoccaceae bacterium | reverse complement strand
TCAGGGCCCTCGCCAAGGACGTGCCCTAATTTGCAACGATGGAAACTGACGGTCAGATCCGCCCACAAGACATCGCCGCCCGCAAGACAGCGGCCACTATCCGAACAAAGTCCGCTTGGCAGATCAAGCGCCACAACAACCGGCCGACAAGGCTCATCGCGCAGATCACACTCCGGCAACATCCCGCCAAATCCCGCCTCAAACGGCAGTGGCCGCGACAAACCCGTACCAAACAAGGCATCCACGATCACATCAGCGGCCCACGGATCATACGGGTAGCGATCCGCCCAGACTCTCACCTCCCCCATCCCCAGCCACCGCTCATAATTGACCCGCGCATCGGGCGGCAGCTGATCCGGGGCGCCGTAGAGAAACACGTCCACCGCCCATCCCCATTCCTTCAACAGCCGCGCGACCACAAACCCGTCGCCGCCATTGTTGCCCGGACCGCACAGCACCACGACGTGGTGCGAGGTGGCGCGCAGCTTTGGCCATTCCTCGAAAATCGCCTCGACCACACCGCGTCCGGCGCGCTCCATCAGGTCAAGCCCGGTGACCGCACCAGAAGCTATCGCGGCAGACTCAATGGCGCGCATTTGGGCAGATGTCAGAAGTTCCGTCATAATCCCGCCAATTCCGTTCCCATTCTGCTTATTTTTCGATCACTTTGCGTATTATCTAATCACGGCCCAGAGAATCTGTTCTTGGTTCCGGCAGCTTAAACCTTAGTCAATTGTCCCGGCCCGCCGGAAGTGGTCATTCGGCTACAGAGACGGAAGCGGGAGAGTCGGCCCATGAAGAAAATCGAGGCGATCATCAAGCCGTTCAAGCTGGATGAAGTGAAGGAAGCGCTGCAAGAAGCCGGCATTCAGGGCCTTTCGGTTACCGAAGTCAAAGGCTTTGGTCGGCAAAAGGGCCATACCGAGTTGTACCGCGGCGCCGAATATGTCGTCGATTTTCTGCCGAAGGTGAAGATCGAGGTGGTGTTGACAGATGACATGGTTGACCAAGCCATTGCCGCGATCGTGTCCGCCGCCCGGACCGACAAGATCGGTGACGGAAAGATCTTTGTCAGCCCGGTCGAACAAGCCATCCGCATCCGCACAGGTGAAACCGGCGACGACGCTGTGTGACGCCCTGACCATAAGAACGGGTCGCCTGCGACCTGCCCCTGTAAACACGCAAAAAACCGAAAGGCAGCATGATGAGCGCAGTCAAGAAAGCTCTGAAACTGATGAAGGATGAAGAGGTCGAATACGTCGACATCCGCTTCACCGACGTCAAAGGCAAGCTCCAGCATGTGACACTGGTGGCTGATCTTGTCGACGAAGACTTCTTTGAAGAAGGTTTCATGTTCGACGGATCGTCCATCGCCGGCTGGAAGTCGATTGACCAGTCCGACATGAAGCTGATCCTCGACCCGTCGTCGGTCTATATCGACCCGTTCTATGCCGAAAAAACCATGTGCGTACATTGCACCGTGGTGGAACCCGACACCGGCGAATCCTACAGCCGCGACCCACGCGGCACCGCGCTGAAGGCCGAAGCCTACCTCAAATCCTCCGGCATCGGCGACGCATTCTATTGCGGACCGGAAGCCGAATTCTTCCTGTTCGACGACGTGCGCTATCAGGTCAGCTCGCAGAAAGTGTCGTTCCAGATCGACGCCGAAGCCGCAGCCTGGAACACCGACACCGAGATGGAAGGCGGCAACCTCGCCCATCGTGCGGCCCACAAGGGCGGCTACTTCCCGGTCAACCCGATCGACGAGGCGCAGGATATCCGGGGCGAGATGCTGTCCACGATGAAACGCATGGGCATCAAGGTGGACAAGCACCACCACGAGGTCGCGACCTGCCAGCACGAGTTGGGGATGATCTTCGGTGGCCTGACCGAACAGGCCGACAATATCCAGAAATACAAGTATGTCATCCACAACGTCGCTGCCGCCTATGGCAAGACCGTGACCTTCATGCCCAAACCGATGAAGGGTGACAACGGGTCCGGGATGCACGTCAACATGTCGATCTGGAAAGACGGCAAGCCGTTGTTTGCCGGCGACAAATATGCCGACCTTTCGCAAGAGGCGCTGTATTTCATTGGCGGCATCCTGAAACACGCCAAGGCGCTGAACGCGTTGACCAACCCGGCCACCAACAGCTACAAGCGCCTGATCCCAGGCTTTGAAGCCCCGGTTCTGCGCGCCTATTCCGCCCGCAACCGGTCGGGCTGCGTCCGTATTCCGTGGACGGAATCGCCCAAGGCCAAGCGTGTCGAGGCCCGTTTCCCCGATCCGTCGGCCAACCCTTATCTTGCGTTCGCAGCACTGCTGATGGCCGGCCTTGACGGCATCAAGAACAAGATCGATCCGGGCCCGGCATCCGACAAGGATCTGTATGATCTGCCGCCGGAAGAACTGGCAGCGATCCCCACTGTCTGTGGGTCTTTGCGCGAGGCGCTGGAAGAGTTGGAAAAAGACATGGACTTCCTTCTGGCCGGTGATGTGTTCACCAAAGACCAGCTTGACGGTTACATGTCGCTGAAATGGGAAGAGGTGTATGCCTATGAGCATACCCCACATCCCATTGAATATGCGATGTATTATTCCTGCTGATCCCTTGGGTCAGACAGGAAGCAAAGGCCGCCCCACCGGGCGGCCTTTTTTGTGTCTGCTACGGCGCGCGATGAATCGGAAATTCCGCCAGAGCCGCGGATTGATCGGGCGTCAGATCCTCCAACCGCACAAAATAGGTGTGGATTGAAAACAGCACCGCCCGCGTTCGCGGCAGACGTATCAGGCACTGCCGTTCGGACCGGACGTAGGGCATATCGCCCTGATCGGTCGTATCCTTTGGGGCATCCTCGGAGAGCGGGTTGAACAGGGGCGCGCGTGACAGATGGGCGTTGGCCCGCCATAACGGCGCATCCGCCCGCACCGCATCCATCAATCGTTGCACCCGCCGCCCAACGTCTCGGGTGTATTTCTCGACAGGCTTGTGCATCCGCATCAGGGGCCGCCCCAGCTTTTCGGACAAACGCCATCCGGCAGGAAAGCAAAGCACCGCCGCTGACAAAAGATGTTCGCCCGCGCCATCGTCTTGCATCAGGCACAGGTCTTCCTGCACCAACCGTCCCAGCGTGTGCAACGGGCGGGCCGCATCCAAGGTCACGACCACCCCGTCCGGCCGGATCACGTTTTCGCCATGCCTGACAAACCCCGCTGGCAGTCGCGAAACCGTGAACATATACATTTCATCAATAGCTTGCTCGGCACTCTTTAGGTTTCCGATCACTTCGGCTTCTCGGTTGGCGATCAGGTCGTCGCGCAGCGCCATCTGGCTGGCATAGGCATCGTCCACCTGCACCCAATCGCGCACATCAAGCGGCAAGGTGCCCGGCAACCGCCGGGTGCGGGCATCCGCCCAGGGCGCGAATGGAAGCGCTGATTGCACAACAATGCCCATTGAGTGCCGCTCTCCTTGGTCAGCGCGTCCCGAACCACCGCACCAGTTTGGCCAACAGGATCAGCCAGGGCAAGCCATGCAGCGCCAGATCCCCGATATCGACCGGCCTCGCCAACGCGCCCTGCGCCAGCATGCGCAGCTTTTCCACCACATGCGGCTCTGGCACAAACGGGGCAAGCCCTAGTGTCAAAGCCGCAATCAGCGCATAACTCAGTGGCAGTCGATCCAGAAAATGCATGGTCCCTCCAGTGTTCCACAGTGCCTTAGCAGACATTCAATAAAATGCATATGGAGGAAAGTGGCGCGGTTGACGGGGCTCGAACCCGCGACCCCCGGCGTGACAGGCCGGTACTCTAACCAACTGAGCTACAACCGCGCAATGTGCGGCTGATATCTGCCCGACCATGGGCCGTCAAGGAAGAAACGGCGCCCCTGTGGTTTGCTGACAGCTAGGCGGCAACAGCGGCTGCCGTTACTGAGGCGGGGGCGGTATAAAACCAAAAAGCCCCCGCGTTGGCAGGGGCTTTTTAGGTCTGGAATGGCGCGGTTGACGGGGCTCGAACCCGCGACCCCCGGCGTGACAGGCCGGTACTCTAACCAACTGAGCTACAACCGCACATTCCGTCCGACCCGGTTTCCCGTGGCGTGAGGGGGGTTTTAGGAGGATGCGCGGGGGGCGTCAAGCGGGACTGCGCGCAATAGCCCGCTTTTTTCGTTTCGCTTTCTCCGTCCAGCGCAGGGCCGAATTCGTTCGATTGGTCGGGGGGGCGTTGAAAACGCCAATGCGCGCAATCCCCCACGCGCCATGCCTCGCGCGCGGCATCGATCCGGTCCGTGCTCGACGCCACAAAGATCCACCGGATGTGACGCGGCCGGTTCAAAGCGGCCCCGCGCAGCAGCATCACCTGCGCACCAAGACCACCTGCACGCAGCGTGGCGCGCGCGCGGAACAACCACAGTATCGATGGCGTCAACCACATCACCCATGCGCCCGAGGATGATGGGCGCAAAGGTAGCAGCCGTCCCGTTGACCACCGCCTGAAACGGGCCATCGCGCGCCCCCTTGCAGACGGGCACAAAGGCTTTGTCCCCCGCACGGGTGGCGCTTGTACTTGCCGCATGTCAAAGCGTCGTCTAAGCAGGGAAAAAAGGGCAGGTTTCATGCGCATTCTGATCACGAACGATGATGGCATCAATGCTCCGGGTCTGGAGGTCCTGACCGCAATCGCCGACGCCATCGCCGGGCCACAGGGCGAGGTCTGGACGGTGGCCCCCGCGTTCGAGCAGTCGGGCGTTGGCCATTGCATCAGCTATTCGCATCCGATGATGATCGTGCGTCTGGCGGACCGCCGCTATGCCGCTGAAGGCAGCCCGGCAGATTGCGTTCTGGCGGCCATTTACGACGTGCTGGACGGGGCAAAACCCGATCTGGTGCTGTCTGGGGTCAATCGGGGCAACAACGCCGCCGAAAATACATTGTATTCCGGCACCATCGGCGGCGCGATGGAAGCGGCTTTGCAGGGTATTCCCGCCATTGCAATGTCGCAGTTCATGGGGCGGGGTACCGATGATCTGGACACCGCGTTTGATGCGGCCATCCGGCATGGCGCATCTGTCGTGCGGTTGCTTCTGGACAAGGGGATCTGGACTCAAGACGATTACAGGGTGTTCTACAACGTAAACTTCCCGCCTTTTGGTGCCGATCAGGTGAAGGGCGTGAAGGTTGCAGCCCAAGGGTTCCGCCGCGACACCGCATTTTCGTGCGAAGCGCACCTGTCGCCCACCGGGCGGCGCTATCTTTGGATCAAAGGTGGGCCGCAGCACACCCCAACCCTGCCCGGCACCGATGCCGCCGTGAACCTTGACGGCTATATTTCCATCACACCGATGCGCGCGGATCTGACAGCGCATGATCTGTTGTCGCGGCTTGGGGCGCAACTGGCATGATGGGGGACGGCGATCCCGATCAGACGGACGCCGAACGCAAGATGCGCTTTTTGTATGGCCTGCGCTCCAAGGGCGTCACGGATGCCCGTGTTTTGACAGCGATGGAACGGGTGGATCGCGGTATGTTCGTGCGCGGCCATTTCGCCGACCGCGCCTATGATGATATGCCGCTGCCGATTGCCTGCGGACAGACCATCAGTCAGCCGTCTGTTGTGGGATTGATGACGCAGGCTTTGAACGTGCAGCCCCGTGATACCGTGCTCGAGGTGGGAACCGGTTCGGGCTATCAGGCCGCGATCCTCGCCCAGCTGGCTCGGCGGATCTACACGGTGGACCGCCACAAAAGACTGATCCGCGAAGCTCAGGCCGTGTTTCAGGACCTTGGGCTGGTTAATATAACGGCCTTTACCGCAGATGGCAGCTTTGGTTTGCCCGATCAGGCACCGTTTGACCGGATCATTGTGACCGCTGCCGCGGAAGACCCGCCCGGCCCCCTCTTGGCGCAGCTGAAAGTTGGCGGTATCATGGTTGTACTGG
>JBKBOF010000177.1:0-5984 GCA_046294955.1 Paracoccaceae bacterium | reverse complement strand
CGTTGCCCCGTCAGTCGAACTTGCGGCTTGGCGCCAGAACCAGCGCCTCACCTTTCAGGACAACGGTTTTACCCACGGATGCAAGGGTTTCAAGGGTCACACGACGTTTGCTGTGATCGATTGCGGTAACGGTAACATCGGCACGAACCATATCCCCAGGACGGACCGGAGCCATGAAGCGAAGGGATTGTCCAAGATAAACAGTACCATGACCGGGAAGCTGTTCGCCAATAACCGCCGAAATCAACCCGGCGGTCAGCATCCCGTGGGCAATTCGCCCTTCAAAAATCGTATCCTGGGCGTACGACTCGTCCAGATGGACGGGGTTACGGTCTGTCGAGACCTCGGCGAAAAGTTCGATGTCCCGATCGGTGACAACCTTGGTCAGGTGACGCGTCATGCCGATTTCCAGATCCTCGATGCAGATCGTCCCGCGAGGCATATTGTCCAACATTTTGCCGATTCCCGTACTGTCCATGACGAAAGGATAGCAAATGCCGCAGTGCAGCGCAATTCGGATACGCAATAAATTGTCACCAGCGCGACAAATTGCGCAATAATGTTATAGTTACGATATTGGTGTCAGTGCAGGTTCCCTATCGTAAAATTCGGAGAGAGCTGGTGTTTTCCCAACCAGATTTCCAACAAGTCCTTGTCTGGATTGACAGGATCTGGCCCAAACTCTTCGGCGGCGATTCCGCCGGACACAAAAAGCGTATCCAACCCTTCCGCCATGCCCCCTTGAACATCGGTGCCGATGCCGTCCCCGACGCACAGGATGCGGGGGTCATCCAGACCCAGGCGGCGACGGGCTAGATCATAGACCGGAGGATGGGGTTTGCCGTAGTACAGCGCCTCGCCGCCCATCGTTTCATAGTCCTTCGCCAGCGCCCCGGCGCAATACAGCCGCTTGTCGCCCATATCCACGATGATATCAGGGTTTGCGCAAAGCATTTTCAGACCCTTTGCTTTGCCCATCAAGAGTTTGCCCCGGTAGTCGTCAGGCGTTTCAATCAGATCGTCCACAAGTCCAGTGCAGACAATGCCATCTGCCTGGTCCAAGGGAACACGGGAAATGTTGGCTGCATCGACCATGTGTGCGATGTCGGCCTCGAAATCCGTAAAGAACGGTTCGTCCTTGGGTGCGCCAATATGATGCACCCGGCGACCGACCGCGCCGGACAGCATCGCAGCCTGTGCCGCGTCGCCCGAGGTCGCCACGTCATCCCATGCGTCGCGTGGCAGGCCCATGCCATCCAGTTGCCGGACAACGCTTGATTTTGGCCGCGGTGCGTTGGTGACAAGGATCACTTTCCCGCCGCCTGCTCGAAATGATTGCAACGCAGAAACGGCCGCTGGAAACGGTGTCACGCCGTTGTGCAGGCAACCCCAAAGATCGCAAAACAAGGCGTCATAGCGGTCGGCGATCTGCGCCAAGGTACGGATGATTTCGGTCATGGCCGGGCCTTTCGTGTAAGTGGCATTAGCGCATGCAGCGTGCATATTCTGTGCAAACGCCATATGCCATGAAAAAGGGCCGGAGGTTACCCCCGGCCCAAAGTCAACGCAGAGGTCGGCTTAGAGTTTCAGCGATGGAATGATCTGCTTTTTCCGGCTCATGATGCCGGGCAGAACGACCGTGTCGCCGGTTACAGTGCAACCAAATGACGCCTCGGCCATTTGCTTTACCCAATCATTCGGCACCAGAAGGGTGGCCTCTTCGCGAAGAATGTCGATCACGAACAGAAGCACTTGATCGGCACCATCTTCTTTGGCGACCGCGTCCATCGAGGCCATCAGGCTGGCCTTGCGATCCAGCAATACCTTCGGAGCCGTGGTTTCCAGAACCGATATCCGCAGTTCCTTGCCCGCAACGGTATATTCCTTCGAATCCATCCGCAAAAGTGCTGTGTCCGAAAAAGCGGATACGTCCGACTTGGCTTCGAACATCGCCGTGGCCAGATCTCCGATGGACACGCCAAGGTCGGTCGCCAGTTTTTCGGCAACGGCACGGTCATGTGGGGTGGTTGTAGGAGAGCGAAATTCAAGCGTATCCGACAGGATGCACGACAGCATGGCCCCCTTTATCTCGCGGGGGGCTGACGCAACCGCGTCGCCCATCAGATCGTGCATGATGGTTGCGGTGCAGGCCAAGGGGCGGATGGTGATGTCGATCGGGTTCTTGGTCTTGATGCCGCCAACAAGCATGTGATGGTCTATGATACCTTGGATCTTTGCGTCATTGATCGACGCCGGAAGCTCGGCCGGGTTGTTGGTATCAACGATCACCACTGTATCGTTTTCGTTTACGTCGGAGATGATTTCCGGCTTGGTCAGATTCCAGTGGTTCAGGACGAAGGCAGCCTCGGTGTTCGGTTCCCCAAGCAAGACGGGTTTGGCCGGGGTGCCTGTCGCATTGAGATACCAGGCCCAGATGATCGGTGATCCGGTCGAGTCGGTGTCCGGTGATTTGTGTCCGAATACGAGCGTAGTCATGATGGCACCCTGGAGATGAGAGATTTGCGCCGGTTTATAGGCTTGCGCGCAGCGGTTGTCACCTGCCCGGTCACGCGTTCCGCCAAAATGCTGCGACGCAGCGGCGGGGTCAGGGTACAAGTGGAGATATGGTCCAACCCTGCTGTTGCAAGAGGTAAGGGATGCCGTAGTGTCCGGTCAGGTGGAGTGCGCCAAAAGCGACGACAATGGGACCATCTTCTGATTCGGCTTCAATCACCGGGATCCAACCCTGATTGCGCGTAACAAGCAGGGCTTGTTCCATTTTGGCGAGATCGGCGTCCACCTGCGCGGGAGTGTAACCGGGCAGGCTGAGGGACATGTCGCGCATCAGCTCCCAGATCAGGCGCGACTCACCGGCAAAATAGCTGTCGGCAAGCGTCGTGATATAGTCTTCGGCCTGATCTTCGACTGCCAGCGAGGCGCGCAACATGGCTATCTGATCCTCGCGCGTGAACGTTTCGAACAATCTGAATACGGTGTCATAGGGCTCCAAACCGCGGATCGCTACGCCACGAGATTTCGCAGCTTCCATGACCAGATGGTCCAGCCCTGCCTTGTCCATTGCCTCGGCCATCATGCAAGGCGGCACCGCCAGAAGTGCGGTGACATACCATGGCTGGAATTTCGCAGCCATGAATGCCGGAACACCCCGCCGGGACATGGCAAGGGAAAGGGCGTCCCAATCGGACGGATCCATGATGGTGGGCAAGGTGGTGTCTGTCATGATGAAGAGGGTTGGATCGCTGGAAGCCCGTGCCTTGAGCGCCGCCTCTTCGTCTGGGCCCGCTTCGACCAGCAGGACTTTGGCATCGGTGAGAACTGGAAGAATCGTATCCAGCATCTGCTGATGGCGGGGGTCGCCAAGGTGATAGGTGCCGACCAGTGTCACCTGCTTGCCGTCCTTGGTGGCCCGCCAAAAATTTCCGTTGTAAAACGGCTGCTTTGCGGCGTCGTGTTGCAGTCTGGTGCGATCATCTGGTGTCATTTGTGCAAGCAGATTGGTCCCGGAACATGCAGCAAACGCCGGGCCGGACAGCACGCACAAAAGTAGCAGAAGAATTCGCATGATGACCCCATTTTTCAGAAGCTGAAAATGGCAGGTGTCGGCGGTGGAGCCAAGTAAAAATCTACGGAGTTCCGCCATTCAGACCGGTTGACAGTCGCGGGCGGTGCGCCTAGATAAGTTGTCGTTAGCACTCGACCCGTATGAGTGCTAAACTTTTTAAACTGGAACCTGAGGGAGTGTTACCAGATGGCTTTCAAACCGCTGCATGATCGTGTGCTTGTTCGTCGCATCCAAGGCGAAGACAAAACCAAGGGCGGCCTGATCATCCCAGACACCGCCAAGGAAAAACCCGCCGAGGGCGAAATCGTTTCGGTAGGTGAAGGCGCACGTAAGGACTCGGGCGAGCTGATCGCGCCGTCCGTCAAGGCTGGTGATCGTATCCTGTTCGGCAAATGGTCGGGCACCGAAGTGACGCTGGACGGCGAAGAACTGCTGATCATGAAAGAAAGCGACATTCTCGGCATCATCGCCTGAGATGTTCCGCGGCGTGACAGTACGCCGCCCGGATCGCTTTTCTGAATCGAAACACGATATGAGGAGTCTGCACTATGGGTGCTAAAGACGTACGCTTTGATACTGATGCCCGCGACCGCATGCTGCGCGGTGTGAATATTCTGGCCGATGCCGTGAAGGTCACTCTCGGCCCCAAAGGCCGCAACGTGGTGATCGACAAGTCTTTCGGTTCGCCTCGCATCACCAAGGACGGTGTGACGGTTGCCAAGGAAATCGAACTGGCTGACAAGTTCGAAAACATGGGCGCACAGATGGTGAAGGAAGTTGCTTCCCGCACCAATGATGAGGCTGGTGACGGCACCACAACCGCGACCGTGCTGGCCCAAGCCATCATCAAGGATGGCCTAAAGGCCGTTGCTGCCGGCATGAACCCGATGGACCTGAAGCGCGGCATCGATATGGCAGTCACCAAGGTCGTGGCTGCGATCAAGGCCGCCTCGCGTCCGGTCAAGGACAGTGCCGAAGTGGCCCAAGTGGGCACCATCTCGGCCAACGGTGAAGCTGAAATCGGCCGACAGATTGCAGACGCGATGCAGAAAGTCGGCAACGAAGGCGTGATCACTGTTGAAGAAAACAAGGGTCTTGAGACGGAAACCACCGTCGTCGAAGGCATGCAGTTCGACCGTGGCTATCTGTCGCCCTACTTTGTCACCAACGCTGACAAGATGATTGCCGAGCTGGAAGACGCCTACATCCTGCTGCACGAGAAGAAACTGTCGTCGCTGCAACCGATGGTTCCGCTGTTGGAAGCCGTGATCCAGTCGCAGCGCCCGCTGATCATCGTGGCCGAAGACGTGGAAGGCGAGGCTCTGGCCACGCTGGTCGTCAACAAGCTGCGCGGTGGCCTCAAGATTGCCGCCGTGAAGGCTCCTGGCTTCGGTGACCGTCGCAAGGCGATGCTGCAAGACATTGCGATCCTGACCGGCGCGCAGGTGATCAGCGACGATCTTGGCATGAAGCTGGAAAATGTCGGCATCGACATGCTGGGCCGTGCCAAGAAAGTGTCGATCAACAAAGACAACACCATCATCGTTGATGGCGCCGGCGACAAGGCCGAGATCGAAGCCCGCGTGGCCCAGATCCGTGCACAGATCGAAGAAACCACCAGCGACTATGACCGTGAGAAGCTGCAAGAGCGCGTAGCCAAACTGGCTGGCGGTGTTGCCGTGATCAAAGTTGGCGGCATGACCGAAGTCGAAGTGAAGGAGCGCAAGGACCGCGTTGACGACGCGCTGAACGCAACTCGCGCGGCTGTGCAAGAAGGTATCGTTGTTGGCGGCGGCGTGGCTCTGGTTCAGGCTGGCAAGGTTCTCGAAGGCCTGACCGGCGCGAACTCTGACCAGAACGCGGGTATCGCCATCGTGCGCCGCGCACTGGAAGCACCGCTGCGTCAGATTGCTGAAAATGCTGGCGTCGATGGCGCTGTCGTGGCTGGCAAAGTGCGCGAGTCGAATGACGTGACCTTTGGCTTCAACGCTCAGACCGAAGAATATGGTGACATGTTCGCTTTTGGTGTGATCGACCCGGCAAAGGTGACTCGTACCGCGCTGGAAGATGCAGCGTCGGTTGCATCGCTTTTGATCACGACCGAAGCCATGATCGCTGATCGTCCGGCCAAGGAATCGGCTGGCGGTGCTGGCGGCATGGGTGGCATGGGCGGTATGGACGGCATGATGTAATCATGCGTGCATGATGCGACTTGACGTTTCCGCAGGGAAACAAGGGGGCGGTTCGAAAGGACCGCCCCCTTTCGTTTGCCGCCTTG
The DNA here is from genome assembly GCA_046294955.1 of Paracoccaceae bacterium. Classification (GTDB taxonomy): domain Bacteria; phylum Pseudomonadota; class Alphaproteobacteria; order Rhodobacterales; family Rhodobacteraceae; genus Pseudotabrizicola. The sequence goes on along the minus strand of JBKBOF010000177.1, from coordinate 123 downwards.
CGTGTTTGAATTGCGCGCGCGATGAAGGGGCCTGTGAGCTGGTGCTGGTTTTGTGGACACGAAGATAAGATCGTGACCACGGAAACGGAGATCGGACATGGTAAGACGGAAGTTCACGAAGGA
>JBKBOF010000176.1:0-6070 GCA_046294955.1 Paracoccaceae bacterium | reverse complement strand
ATAGAGTCAGGTTTGCTTCATGCGGGGCAGAGTTTTAAATATCCGTATATCCTATAATCAATATTATGTCATATCATGTGATGGTTGCAATCAAACGACGGCCTGTTCCCGGAATGGACGGCCATTGACCATGCGCGCCACAGACAGATCTGATAGGTCGATGGATTGCCAGCCCCCGGACAGGATGTGTTCGGCGATGCCGCGCCCAATAGCGGGCGATTGTTGCAGGCCATGTCCGGAAAACCCGTTGCACAGAAACAGATTTGGCATCTGAGGATGTGGTCCCAGAACAGCGTTCTGATCCAGTGTGTTATAGGCATAATGGCCAACCCAGTGCCGCACAACCTTGACGGCGTCAAAACCGGGTGCGCGGGCATAAAGCTGTTCCCAGATCACGTCCTCGAACAGATGCAGGTCGGGCTCGAAATCATCCGGTGCACATGGACCGTCATCTTGTGGCACCGTGGCCGTGATCCAGTGGGCTTGTTCGGGCCGCAGGTAAAACCCGGCATCCACCAAGAGCGGTGCATCCGGATGGCGCGCATTTGGCGCGTCGATCACGAACACCGTGCGTTTTCGGGGTTCTACCGCAAGGTCAAGACCCGCCATCCGGCAGACCTCGGCCGCGCGGGTGCCGGCCGCGTTGACCGCAGTGCGACAAGACAATTCTCCTGACCGCTCCAGCACCACGGCCGCCACCCGGTCGCCAGCCATGCGCAACCCCGTTACGCGGTCAGCGATGAACCGTGCGCCCTGCGCCTTGGCCATCGTGCGGAAACCAGACAGCAGGCCCATGTTGTCAAACCACCCCTCCCCTCGCGATCCGAAACTGCCCGCTGTCAGATCGCCAACCTCCAGCCATGGAAAGCGCGCTTTGATCTGGTCCGGTGTCCAGACCTCGGTCGCGGCGCCATGTTCACGCTGCATGGCGGCCACGTCGGCCAAGGTTGCGGCACCATCCGAACTGTGGGCCAGAAACAGATAGCCTTGCTCTTTCAGTACCAGATCCAGCCCCATGCGCGCCTTGAAATCTCGAATAAAGCCAATGCCAAAGCGCGAGATTTCCACATTGACCGCCGTGGTGAACTGCTGGCGGATCGACGCCACCGACAAGGCTGTCGAGGCGCGGGCAAAGGTGGTGTCCTGTTCCACCACAACAACGTCAAGCCCTGGCTGCATCAAGGTAAGCCAATAAGCAACCGAAGCCCCCATCACCGCCCCACCGATGACCACCACATCCGCCTGCATCACGCACCCATTTTCAGAATCAGGTTCCTTTGACCAAATGGTCAGCAGCGGTTAGAACAACAGTCAGACATGAGAACAAGTCGCCATATATGGCGAAGCTATGGGGGCAGACGTGACGGCAGTCTTGTCGCTGATTTCGCGTATGGCCGAAGCCGCAACGGTCGAGGACGTGTGGTCCATCGCTTCTGATTTCTACGCGCAGCTTGGGTTTTCGCGGGCGAATTATGGGTTCACCCGGTTTTTTCACATGAGCAACGTTGGCGACCCCGACGATGCGATTTTTCTGACCACGGGAACGGCAGATTACGCCCGGTTCTATTTCCATAACGGCTTTTACGCGCGAACGCCGGTGTATCGTTGGGCCTTGGCCAATGCCGGCGCGTGCACCTGGAGTTGGGTGAAGGATGCGTTCGAGTCCGGGCAATTGACCGCCGAGGAAATGGACGCCGTGCGACAGAACCTGGCATGGGGCGTGGTAGCTGGCATCTCGATCAGCTTTCCAGAATCTTCAACGCGGTCAAAGGGGGCCCTTGGGCTCATTGCCGACAAAGGGATCAGCCCCGATCAGGTCGAGGCGATCTGGGGCGCGCGGCGCGCCGAAATTCTGGCTGTGGCCCATCTGATGCATCTTAAAATCACCACCCTGCCCCAAACGGCGGCAAAACGCAGCCTGACAGAACGGCAGCGCCAGGCATTGGAATGGGTTGCAGATGGCAAAACCGCGCAGGATGTCGCCGTGCTGATGGACGTATCGGCCGCAATGGTGGAAAAACACCTGCGTCTGGCCCGCGAGGCGCTTCAGGTGGAAACCACGACGCAAGCCGTTGCAAAAGCTTCACTTTTGAACCTGATCTTCCAACGGGCTGCCAAAGGGCAAATGGTAGGGAAATCCTGACTTATGTCACGTCACCAATTGGCGCACTATGACCATGTTCGTGAATGGTGACCTTTTGGTATTGGAATAACGGGCGTCAATCGGTGCATTTCCATCGGTTTGGCGTTCGGTTTGTTATCCGGTGGGAATTTCCCCTTCTTGCCGGTTCGTTTCTGTCGGGCGTTCGCATTTTCGGGCTGACTGGCAGAAATGTCCTGTGTTGTGGCCTCATCCCCAGACGAGCAATGCAGAAAACGGCGGTGCGTCCTTTTGGGCGCACCGCTTTTATGGGTTGAACCACCCTGCCCTGCGGCCGCCTGAGTATGAAAAAGGGCGGCCCTAAGGCCGCCCGTGAGCAGTTTTGTTGGGCTGAAAGCCTCAGCCCTGAACCATCTTCGCCACTTCGGCGGCGAAATCTTCTTCTTTCTTCTCGATGCCTTCACCGACAGCAACCCGGGCATAGCCGGTGATTTCGACGCCGGCATCCTTGGCGGCCTGTTCCACTGTGACGTCCGGATTGACCACAAAGGCCTGACCCAGCAACGTGTTTTCCGACAAGAACCGCTTCATCCGGCCTGGAATGATATTGTTGTGGATTACGGCATCCGGTTTCGGCTTTGCCGTGGACGCGTTTTCTTCCAATGCTTTGGCGGTCTGCACGGCCAACTCGCGCTCCAGCACGACCGGGTCGAGATGGGCTTCTGACAGCGCCAGCGGCGAGGTTGCTGCGATGTGCATGGCGAATTGTTTGCCGATGGCCTGCGCCTTGTCGGCCGGTCCGGTCAGTGCAACCAGCACACCGATTTTGCCCATGCCGTCGGTCGCAGCGTTGTGGACGTAAGACACAACCGTGTCGCCTTCCAGAACGTGCATCCGACGCAGGGTCATGTTTTCACCGATACGGGCGATGGCGGCGTTCAACACTGTTTCAATCGGCTCGCCGTTCAGGTGCGACGCTTTCAACACCTCGATCGAGTCGCCGGTTTCGAGCGCCACTTTGGTCACTTCGCGCACCAGCGTCTGGAAATCGACGTTCTTGGCCACAAAGTCGGTTTCCGAGTTGATTTCTACGGCAACACCGCGACCGTCGGTCACGGCCACGCCGACCAGACCTTCGGCGGCCACACGGTCAGCCTTTTTGGCGGCCTTTGCCAGACCCTTGGTGCGCAGCCAGTCAACGGCGGCTTCCATGTCGCCATTCACTTCGGTCAGCGCTTTTTTCGCGTCCATCATGCCTGCGCCGGTGGTGTCGCGCAGTTCTTTCACCATTGCAGCGGTGATTGTCATGGTCCGTCTCCTGATATCCATAAAATGGGGTTGGCGGGGGTTATCCCCCCGCCATGTCACAAAACGACGACAGCCGATCAGGCTTCGGCGACGGCTTCTTCGACCGGCGCGTCTTCCAGCGCACCGATGTCAACGCCGGCCGCACCCATCTGGGCCGACATGCCGTCCAGCGCAGCACGCGAAATCAGATCGCAATACAGCGCGATGGCGCGAGCCGCGTCATCGTTGCCGGGAATGATGTAGTCCACGCCCTTGGGCGAGCAGTTGGTATCGACCACAGCCACAACAGGGATACCCAGCTTCTTGGCTTCCAGAATGGCAAGGTCTTCCTTGCCCACGTCGATGATGAAGATCAGGTCCGGGGTGCCGCCCATTTCGCGGATCCCGCCAAGGCTGGCTTGCAGCTTGGATTGGTCGCGTTCCATGCCAAGGCGTTCTTTCTTGGTCATGCCTTCGGCGCCGGCGGCCAGCACTTCGTCGATCTGCTTCAGACGCTGGATCGAGGCCGAGATGGTTTTCCAGTTGGTCAGCGTGCCACCCAGCCAGCGGTGATTCATATAGAACTGCGCGCAACGCTCGGCCGCTTCTGCAATCGGTTTCTGCGCCTGCCGCTTGGTGCCGACGAACAGGATGCGACCACCTTTTGCCACGGTATCGCGCACGATTTTCAGCGCCTGATCCAGCATCGGAACGGTTTGCGTCAGGTCAAGGATATGAATTCCGTTGCGGTCGCCGTAGATGAATTCGCCCATCTTCGGGTTCCAGCGTTGGGTCTGGTGGCCATAGTGAACGCCAGCTTCAAGAAGCTGACGCATTGAAAAATCAGGGAGCGCCATCTCAATGGTCCTTTCCGGTTTGTGCCTCGGCAGATGTTTTCAGGGTTTCCCCCAACCGGTGGACCAGACGGGATGTCTCCCCGTATGGCCCCCACCTGCCTGTGAAGTGGCGTGTCGTTATCCCGGTCTTGCCGGGATGGCAAGGGTGAACCTTGTGCTGCGGCGCAGAAAGACTAGTTTGAACACAAAAGGAGATCCTCCATGACCACACGCATCAATCTGGCCCTGCAGGGTGGCGGCGCACATGGTGCTTTCACCTGGGGCGTGCTGGACCGACTGCTTGAAGCAGAGGATCTGGAAATTGCTGCCATCTCGGGCACCTCGGCCGGGGCGCTGAACGCGGCAGCCCTCAAGGCGGGGATGATCGCGGGTGGCAGGCTTGGTGCAAAGGCGAGTCTTGCGCGGTTGTGGCGCGATGTGGCGCGGGTGTCGGATCTGCGCATCCCCGAATGGATGCAGCCGATGGTGCCGGGGTTCGAGGCATTGGGTCAGATCGCCATGGCGATGTCGCCATTTTCGCCGCAGGGCATCGCCGCGCAGATTTATACGCCCTATGCTTGGGGTCCGGCCTGGCGCAATCCGCTGGAACGCATCGTGCGCAGGCTGGATTTCACCGAAGTCTGCCGTCACGAAGGACCACAGCTTTTTGTCGGCGCGACCTGTGTCGAAACCGGTCGCATCCGCATCTTTACCGGCGACCAACTGTCCCCCGAGGCGCTGATGGCGTCGGCCTGTCTGCCATCGGTGTTTCAGGCGGTCGAAATTGACGGGATGCATTATTGGGATGGCGGCTATTCCGGAAACCCGGCGCTGTTTCCGTTGTATGACCGGCATCTGCCCGACGATATCCTGATCGTGTCGATCAACCCGCTGGTGCGGCCCGGCGTGCCGAAAACGCCCATCGAAATCCAGAACCGGGTGAATGAAATCAGCTTCAATTCGGCCTTGCTGGGGGAATTGCGGGCTGTTCAATTCGTGCGGCGTCTGATCCGCGACGGCCGGATGGAGCGTGGACAGATGAAAGAAGCGCAGATCCACCTGATCAGCGATGACAGCCTGATGACCGAACTTTCGGCCGCCACCAAACTGTCGCCTTCACCCGCCCTGTTCGAACGGTTGCGGCTTGCGGGTCACACGGCGGCGGATACCTTTTTGCAAGACCACGGCGCGAAGCTGGGCAAAGAGACCAGCCTGGATCTGCACAGCTTATTTGGCTGACGGGTTCTGCACCGTGACGGCGGGGCCATCCTTGCCATTGGGATAGACCAGACCTGCCGAAATGATCAGCTTGGCCGCATCTTCAACCTTCATGTCCAGATATAGAACGTCGCCTTCGGGCACATACAAAAGGAAGCCAGATGTCGGGTTCGGTGTGGTCGGCAAAAACACCGAAATAACTTCCATATAACCGGAAGTGTTCAGCTTGGCCTGCACCTCGCCCTTGGCGCGGGTCGAGACGAAGCCGATGGCCCAGATATGTTCCTTGGGGTATTGCACCAGGCAGGCACGTTCAAAATTGGTGTCATTCTGGGCGAACACCGTTTCGGCAATCTGCTTCAAGCCAGTGTAAATGGACCGCACCACCGGCATGCGGTCCACAAGGCCTTCGGCCCAGGACAGGGTCTTGCGCCCGATAAAGCCTTTGCCGATCCAGCCGATCAGGATGGTGAACACCAAAAATACCACGACGCCCACACCGCGCACCGGAATGGTAGCCTCGGGGCCGAACCAATGGCGCACCAGAACGTCGGGCTTCCACGGGCCGGGGATAAGCGGCAGGATCCAGCCGTCGATCCAGCCGACCACGGTCCAGATCAGATAGATG
>JBKBOF010000175.1:0-6102 GCA_046294955.1 Paracoccaceae bacterium | reverse complement strand
TCGAAACCCTTTGGCCGAACCATCTGGCGACGATGGAGCGGCTATCACCGCCGAAGCCGCGTCGAAACGAAGATGCATTGTCTGAAACTGCTGGGCCAGCGGCTGAGCGCAAGGGACTTCGACCGCCAGGTCGCCGAGTTCCAGATCCGTGCGGCCGTCCTGAACGGCTTCACCGCGCTCGGCACCCCGGTCACAGAGGTCGTGGGATAAGTCTGTCCGGGGAAAGGGGAACCTCGTCCGTCAGGCCATTTGTGCAACAGAGCCGTGGTGATGTCTGCGGCATGGCAGGCGAGAATCTCGGGGCCGCTGAAATAGCCCTTGTCGGCAATGGCATGCAGTTTGTCCCGGCCAAGAGCTTCCTTGGCCGCAGTTGCCATCAGGCTGAGCTGTTCGCGGTCGAAGCCCTGATTGGTGACCTCATGCGCGACGATGATGTGGGTCTCGGTATCGACGGCGCTTTGAACGTTGTAGCCGACGATTCCGCTGTGCCGCGCGCTGGTGCCATCGAACGGGCATCGGGATCTGTCAGGGAGATCTGGCCATCGAGAGCGTCGGCCAGCGCTTTATCCATCGCCTTCAGCCGAGCGATCTCCTGCCGGATGCGGCCATAGCGGCGGGACAGATGCTCCACCTTCTCCACCCGCGCTGAGCCTTCCTCCTTCCGGTCGATGCGGACCATCTCGGTGATATAGCGTTCGACATCGGCTTCGAGATGGGCGATGCGACTGGCGATCTTGCCCTTAGTGAAGTTCTCGTCACGGTTGTTCACCGCCTTGAACTTACTGCCGTCGATGGCCACGCAATCGCCCTTCAGCGTGCCGATCCTGCGGCAAAGCTCGACGAATTGCGCGCAGACTTTGCGGATGCCCGGACCGTTGTCGCGCCGAAAATCCGCGATGGTCTTGTGATCCGGCGCCAGCCTGCCGGTCAACCACATGACCTCAACGTTGCGCCCCGCCTCGCGCTCCAGCCTGCGGCTCGACGGAATGCGGTTCAGGTAGCCATAGATGAATAGCTTGAGCAGCACCGCTGGGTGATAGCCGGGCCGCCCCGTCCGCGCAGGGGCCGAGCGGGCGAAGCCGAGAAGCGGCAGATCCAGTTCTTCGACGAAGAGGTCCACGACGCGGACGAGGCTGTCCTCACCGATCCAGTCGTCCAGGCGATCCGGGAAAAGCACGGACTGGCTGCGATCATCACCCTCGATGAAACCCGCCATGTTCACCTCCGCAACACCTGCGAAAGTATACCACAGCGGCCAGTTTCCACACAGCCTCGGCCAATAGCCGACGTTCGTCGTCCAGCATGGATTTCTCAGGAACTGCCGTTCAAGTTCATCGCAGCGTAGGACACAAAACAACATCAAGCAGCGTCGCGCCTTGTGTAAAGAAGGCCCGGATGCACGGATTTGAGCCACCGGTCAGAGCTTGTTCTGATGCATGAGGGCACACAGAAAGCGGCGGCACAAAAGGCATAACATCCCAGCGTGAGTCGTTTGAATACAGTGGACACTTGGCAACCTCGAGCAAAGGCGTCGCATCCCTTAGGCGCTATCTGCCGCCTAATCCCGTTGAACCGACCCCGTCCAATGCCGACTCAATTGGGGTGTGTGGATTTTTCGCCGAGCGGGTGCGATCCTTTGGTATGATTCATTGCCGGGCGAGCAAGGAGAGAACTGAGGGTGCGATTTGGAAGCAACAAGCAACGTAAGTTAAAGCTGAACCGGGATCAGTTCAGCGCGGTAGAGCGGCTGGCTGTCTATGAGGCCGTAAACTTCCTTCTGATCTCTCAACTGGACTTGCAACGGCTGTTCGGGCTGCGGCCAGAGGAGTTCGAGGTTTTCCAGCTGGTCGTCCTCGCCACCGTGCAACGTTATGTTCGGGCCGCTGGATCAGACGGTGTCAAGCTGGACCGAACACCCTTGGGGCCGGAAAAAACCGGGGCGATTTCGCGAAGACGGATTGCCGAAACGCTGGATATTCCGCTGGAAACCGTCCGGCGACACGTGGCCCATCTTATGGACAAAGGTCTTGTTGTCGAGCGCGGCCGGGGCCGTATTGCGACCCCGGGCGGCACTTTATCGCGAGCGAGCACGGTGGGAGAGACGCTCCGGCTCGCGCAGCGGCATCTGGCTCTGACAAACAAGCTGATCCAGCTTGGTGTGCTGACTGACCGATCGGGATCTGATACGCAAAACACCAATGCTACAGGTCAGTTCTAGTCTGCCCAGATCCGTAGCCCCTCCCCGCCCTCTTCGGACAACTCGTCGCGCAAGGTCGCACCTTCCGCACAGATTGCAGCGGGGTCATAGGCGGCCACCGCCAGATTGCCACCGAGCAAGGTTGTAAAACCTGAATAGGCGATCATGAACGGAAGGGTGATGGCGCCGTCTTCGGACCCTTCGGTTTTCATCAGCGATCCGATGACATCGTTCATGGCAATATTGAAACGTGCCTCATCCAGCGGATACCCGTCGCAGGAGAGCGAAACGACTTTCTGCTTTGCGATGATGGCAAGACGCAGGATGTTCTCGCGTGCGATCATGCCTTCGTAGGCGGAAAGGGTTTCGAACACATGGGACGCGACAGCCATGTTCATCCGATCCACGGGCGAAAGACTGGTGGGGTCCACCGGGTCACCAGTCTGGGCGAAAGTGGCACCGGCAAAAGGCATCAGACAAAGGGCGCAGGCAAGGGTGCGAAGGGGGCTCATCAGGGGGTCTCCGAAGAATGACGGGGAAAGGAATGCAGCGGCACACTCAGCCGCCAAAGATACGTTGCGTCCAGCGCCACGAAATCATGCCGTCCTTGTAGCACTGCTTCGGCTTGGGCAGGCAGGTGATCCCTGAGCTAGGCGAGAACGGCTGACCATAACGGTCTTCGTCCCACTGCGTATTGGTGTTGTTGTGCTTCTGGTTCGCTGCGGCGATCCCGATTCAGATGATCGCCAGTGCAGCAAGTGCCGCCTGTTCTTTATCATTCAACGCGTGAGCGGGCGCTGGGGCGAGGCTTGCGGCACAAACGGCTGTGGCCGCGATAAGGGATGCAATTCTTTTCATCTGCGTCTCTCTGTGTTGCAACGGTGGTCAGGTGCGGCTGATGTCGGCTTTGCCGTCAGCGTAGGTGAATCGGCAGACCCTCGGCTGGACGTTGACCGACATCGGATCGCGCCGAACCTGCATGGGGACAAGGACACCGCGCGGCGATCCATTGCCGAAGCTGTATTGTTCGGCGGAATTAATCCGTGCAAGGTTCAGCCCCTGCTGACGCGCTGCGTTGGCGCAGACATCCCGTGCCAAACCAATGCCGGCTTGGCCGCTAACGCCCGACTCACCAAAGCCACCGGAACCTTGCCAGGTACCGCCCGATCCACCAAAGTTGTCATTTTCCACTTGGCACCCTGCCAGTGCGATAAAGATTGGCAATACGATCAATGCTTTTAATCCGAACACCATATTCTCCGATTCTGGTCTCGACTTGAAATGAAGATAAACCGTGAAGCTTCGGGAGAGCGGCGCTTCATGTCCCGAAATGGGTCATTTGTATGTGGTGACACGGCCTGTTCCGAGTGAGAAATGTGAGCCCACTCTTTTTATAAGGGCGACTGTCCCGAAAAAATTGGGGCGGCGGGATGGATCGGTTGGGACCAAATTCAGTGACCAGACGCAAAATGCGAGTGATCGGTTTAGGTGGCCTTCTTGCGCTTGTTCTTGCTGGCGCGGTCTCGGCCGAAACACTTAGCGGCACCGCCTCTGTGCGCGAGAGGATCGCGCTGCCCGAGGGGCTGACCTTCGAGGCGGCGATCGAGGACATCTCCCGCGCTGGCGCGCCGGCCGAGCGCCTTGCCGCTACGCGATTCCAGACCACCGGCCAGCCGCCCTTCGCCTTTTCCATCGACTACGATCCCGCAGCGTTAAAGCCGCAAGGCCGGTATAGTCTCCGCGCCACGCTGCACCGCGATGGTCGTCTCTTTGCGACCACCGACCAAGTCCATTCTGTGCTGAAAACTGGATCGCCCGAGTTTGTTGAGGTTGTGATGCGGCTTGTGTCGCAGCGCGCAAATCAGCCGCTGCCGGCGCATGGGCTGCGTCTGCCTGCGAGTTTCACGGGCACGCTGCCCTGTGCCGACTGCGAAGGGATCCGCCATCATCTCGACCTCTGGCCCGATCAGGTCTATGCGCTCCGCCGAGAATGGCTGAAGACAGGCGAGGATCCGCTCCGCCGCGACGAGATTGGGCGCTGGTATGCTGATCTTGTCCGGGGGGCCATCGTGCTGCACGGCGCCGCCGAAATGCCACTTTTCTTGCAAGTGACCGGCCCCGAACGCTTGCGGCAGATGGATATGAGCGGGGCCGCCATCGTGTCGAAAGTGAATTATGACCTGACCAGCGACGGTCGCCTGCTGCCGACGGATCTGGAGCGGCTGTTCGTCACGGGCGAGGTGCTGATCGGTCCCGAGGGTCCGGCTTTGCGGGAATGTTTGACGGGGCGCGTCTTTCCAGTTGAAACAAGCGAGGACTATCCTGCGCTTGCCAGCGCGGTCGCGTCTGCGCGCCTTGACTATGCCACCCCGCTTCTTGTCAACCTTGAGGCACGGATCACACAGCCGCCACTGGGGCTTGCGCCGCAGTTTCCGGGGCTCACGGTCCTGCACTTCAACGCTGCCTTGCCCGGCGAGCCCTGCACTCGCCCAGAACCAGCCGCCGATCTGACCAACACCTACTGGCGGTTCAATACCTTGACGGGCGAGGCCGTGCCGCATTTGCCCAACGTTCGCGAGCCGCACCTGATCCTGCGTCTGGACCCTGCCGGTTATGTCGCCACGGTTGGCTGCAACCGACTCCTCGGCCGTTACGAAATCTCTGGCGACGCGCTGAGCTTTGACCCAAGTGCGAGCACCTTGATGGCCTGCCCTCCACCGCTAGACGTGGCCGAGCGTGCTCTGCGCGCCGTGCTAAAGAACACGTGCTGCCACCGTATCACCGGTCAGAGACTGGAGCTTCTCGATGCTGCGGGCACCAGCCTGGCAATGCTTGAAGCCGTATATTTTCGATAGCGTAACGGTATAACATTTGTTCACGCAGATAGAGGAGCCAATGTCTTGAGCACCAAGAAGATGCTGTCCGAAGCGCTTGGAGCTTTCTTTCTGGCGCACTTCGGCTGTGGTCTGCCTTGTATATTGTCGGAATAGTCAGTTGGCATCGGATTGCCACACCTTTGGTCTCGCGATCATGGCGGAAGCCTATGCTCCTCGCGCAAGATCTGATGTCTAACTCATTCGGCAGCGTCTCTCGGTGCCAGCGATTCTGGACACATGACATCCGCAAAGGAACGAGTGATGCGGTGCCTGAGAATGCCGAGAGTGTAATCGGTATCGGCAAGGTTTGCATCACTGGCCTGAGAAATCAGACATCCGATAGTGTAATTGGATCAAACATTGCGCGGCAGCCACCGCGCGTCGCCTTTGGCAGATGCCGCATCTGCAATTCTGCACGGGCATGGGTCTGCTCTCCTGAAGGTTTTTCGACGTGGACCGCAGCGCGTCGGTCGTCACCGGGTGTTGGCGGTCCACGTTGACAAACCTCGGAAGGACGAAGCCGCGGGGGGTGTGGCGCTGCCTATGGGGAAAGATCGCCGAGGGCGTGGTTCGCATGGCTCAAAAGCGGGCACCGTAGTTCGGGACACCGACGAAAGCCTGGCCTTCTTCGTCAGTTGCCGCGGCTTTGAGCCTCGAAACTGGGAGGCCGTCCGCCGAATTTGGCGAACTTTTCCGCTGGGGGCAAATCAAGGCCATGCAGGTCCCGAAGGGGCACCGGCGGCGGATCGGGCAATGGGATGGGCGTTTCATCATGCGGCCTGCTCCCGCGGTGGTTCTCTTGTGCGCGGCGTCTGCCCATGCCGGAAGATCTCGATGATCCGCATCGGCGCACCGCAACAGGGGCATGGTTCGCGCAGGGTGAACGGGACGGACTCGATAGCCTCCTTGGGGGGCGTCACCGGTTGTGTTGCCCCAAGCAGCGTCCGGATCTTTGCGATGTTTGCCCTGCGACTGGCACTTGCCAGCAGGCCGTAATGCCGGATGCGGTGGAAGCCGTCGGGCAGGACA